>JBGSYY010000423.1:0-10253 GCA_041750675.1 Isosphaeraceae bacterium
CGGTGACCGCACGGATGTCGGCACCCGCGTCGAGGGCACGGCACGCGGATCGCCAGACCTCGGCCAGCCAGCGCAGCTGCTCCTCGCGACTGCAACCCAGGTGGGCCTCGGTGACGGCGATCGGCAGACCGTATCGGGTCCAGACCTGTCCCAAAAGGGACTCAATCCCGACGAGGCCTTCGGGAAGCACTCGGACCGCCTCGACGTCGACGTAGCGATCCCGACCGTTGCCGCCCCACCGATCGGGTGGGTAGAGGCCCAGCCGGTCGTCGAGGAATCGCTCACTCGTCAGATAATAGTTGATGCCGACAAGATCAGGGGGGCACGGATCGGCGACGAACTGCTCCAACTCGGACGCCGAAGCGCCGACTGACCTCAGGTAGCCCCGGAGCGGGTGCTCTCGATTCACCCGGCCCGCGAGCAGATCGAACGAGAGCCAGCGCCGGGCGTTTTCAAACTCGGCCTGGTCCCACAGCCGGGGCGGCGCGTGGGTCTGGCCCAGGTCCTCGGTCTGCACCAGTTGGGCGTCGGGGCGGACCCCACGGATCGCTCTCATGGCCAGCGACACGGCGCGGCACTGATTCAGCAGAGCGCGGACAAAGTCCCGATCACTTCGGCCATGAGGGTACCAGTGGCCGTAGAGGCCAGAGAACCGGGCGGTCGTCAGAGGTTCGTTGACGGGCGTGTAAGCGTCGATCCAGGGATATCGCGCGGCGACCTGGCCGGCGAAATCGGCCAGCCGTGCGGGAAATTCCGGGTCGAGCAGGGATGTGTCGCGTGGTCCGCTGCCGTGATGGACGAGACCGACGATGGGGCGAAGCCCGAGCATCCGCAGACGGGCCAGGCGATCGTCGGACCAGGCCCAGTCGAGGTAGCCCGGCCGCGTCTCGACGCGCTCCCAGATCACCGGATAGCGGACGACCGTCACGCCAAGATCGGCGATTCGGTCGAGGTCATCAGGTCGTCGATCATGCCCGGTCAGGGCGAGCTGATCGAAGTAGTGATCGCCAACGCGATTGACGGTGCATTCCAGCCCCACCCAGATGGCCGGTCGGCGGTTCACGCACATCATGCGGTCGCCGGGGTGACATTGATGTCGGTCCAGGAACGGGCCGACCAGTAAGCGAACCGGCCGACCGGGCCGCCGCAGTGCGGACACATCGTAAAATAAACGTGCTCCGGAGCCGACTCGTGTCCGAACCGGCGTGCGAAACGCACCGGCAGCGGCAAGCCGCAGGTCGCGCAGTCGTAGAGAGGCTCCGCCTCGTCATCGTTGAGGTAAACCCGAATCAGCTCGGGCGGCAACTGCTTGGGCAGCGGTCGTGTCTCCGTGGCCAGCAAGGCGAGCAAGGACCGCAGGCCGCGACCCCCGATCCTGGGATTGACCAGCGAGGCATGGACGCGCTCCCGCAAGGTGGGAGGAACCGCCGCCATCAGCCGTCGCTCGGCCTCAAGCCAGTTTTGCTCCGGAAGGCAGCGATCAAGATCGATCTGGATTTCCATCGACGGATTCCTCATGGGAGGGAGGTACGGGGAGACGCGTCCCGGAATCGTTCAGGCGTGAGCTGCCGCCCCGGTCCGACGACGCGCGGCGACCTCCTCGGCGACCCGGCGGCCGGCGAGGAACGCGTGGTCCGAGTTGTAATACTCCCACTCGCTGTAGCGCCCCGCCAGCAAAATATCATGGCGCTCAAGCCACTCGCGGATCAGGGCAATGTTGGCGGGCCGGGCATGGTCGTAGACAACATAGGCGTAAGGCATGTCCACCTGGTTGGCCGCCCAGATCGGATCGTCGGCACGCAGTAGCCCCTCGCTGACACAGTCGTCGAAGCATCGCTTGATGAGAACGTCGCCGTCGCAGGGAAGCGGCTTCGAGGGACTGTACGTGATCTCGCAGGTCAGGCCGAAGCCCCCTGGCGGATTGCAGTGGGGGCTGGCGTTGCCCTGCACGAAGATTCGGTGGAACACCGTTTCCTCGGGATAGTAGATCCAGTGCTTCTCCGTGATATTCTCACGGCCGATGCCGAGGTTGACGCAGCGGACCGAGGTGTGACGCAACGCGGCCGCCGCCCGGCGTACTTCCGCCGGCGCCTCGTCGCCCATGGCGCGAATCAGGGCGGGCAGGGGCATCGTGCTCACCAGTTGCTCGTAATGGATCGTCGTGCCGTCACCCAGGGTCACGAGGTGTCGCGACGGCGAGACCGCTCGTACGCGGGTGTTGAGACGCAGCTCCCCCTGCAGGAGAGGCGTGAAGCCGTCCATCAACGCCTGAAAGCCGCCCCGTAGGGGATAGCCGAAGCGGGCGTTAGGCCCCATCGGCTTGGGCTTGGGAGACAAGGCCCCCTCGATCATCTCTCCCAGGTCCGGCATGGGCACGCGGCCACCCAGCCAGCTCGTCTCCATCTCATCGAGAGGCACGGCCCAGATCTTCCGGTTGTACGACACCGCGAAATGCTTGGCGATGCCCGCGCCCCACACCTTGTAGATGAACTCCTCGAAGTTGCTCGGCTCGCTCGAAACGGGCGAAGGCTGTTGATCTCGCAGCGGTGCCGTACTCTCCATGACTCCGTCCCCGCAGCAGTCCTCGACCCGCGTATCGTCGTCCTTCGGATCGAACGCCGAGGCCACCTGGCAGATCCTGCCGTTACCGTTACCGTTGCCATTGGCGTGGCCGTTCCCATTTCCGTTCCCGTTCGAGTGCGTGTGGCCGTTGCCGTTGGTGTGCGCATGGCCGTTGGCTTGGGTGTGACCATTGCCGTTGGCCTGTGCATGGCCGTTCCCGTTGCTGGTTCCGGCGGGTGGCTGGGCCGCGGCCTTTTGCTCGATGCCGTAACGGGCTTCGACGGCCCCCACGATGCACTCCTTGATCACATCGGCGGGAAGCCCGTAAAGGGAGCCTTGAAAGGGATAGCGGGTATAGACGTCCTTACTGCGAATCCAGGCCTCGCGATCCTGCCAGTGCACGTTGTAACCGAGCAGCTTATCGTACAACTCATGTACATACGGATCGTTCGAGAACATGATGTGGCCGGCGAAGTCGAAGGTGAAGCCCTGATCGACGATCGAGCGGCACCAGCCGCCGACGGTATCGTTGGCCTCGATGAGCAGGGAATCGGGGCCCAGGTGGTAGGCGGCGCTCAGGCCGGTCGGACCGGCCCCGACGATGACGGTCGCGTGCGATTCCAGCGGCCTCGTGTCCGATATGGCGGCGGTTTCGCAAGCTCGGG
This sequence comes from Isosphaeraceae bacterium, assembly GCA_041750675.1. Taxonomy (GTDB): domain Bacteria; phylum Planctomycetota; class Planctomycetia; order Isosphaerales; family Isosphaeraceae; genus BPJS01. Next base: position 3,228 of record JBGSYY010000423.1, read on the forward strand.
CGGCGGTCTGGTCCAGAAGCTCGGCCATCGCCGACGCCGCCGAGTCCCAGGATGTTCGCGACAGGATGGAGTGGTAATTCTCCAGTCTGGATCGGCGCTCATCGTCGTTCTCGGCCAGCGCCTTCTCGCAGGCGTCAATAAAGGAGGCCGCATCGTCGGCGAGCCGCACGATGTTGCCGTACGGCACGGCGACGTCGGTGATCGGCGTGCTGACGATGGGCTTGCCCGCGGCCATGTATTCCAGGGTCTTCGTGGGACTGATGTACCGGGTCGCCTCGTTGAGGGCGAAGGGCAGGAGGGCGACGTCCCAGCCCGACAGCAGACCGGGCAACTCCGCGTACGACTTCATGCCCAGGTAGTGGATGTTGGCCTCGCGGGGCAGAGCGGCCTCGTCGATCTTCACGATCGGCCCCACCATGACGAACTGCCACTGCGGCCGCGCCCGCGCTACATCCCCAAGCAGATCCAGGTCAAACCGCTCGTCAATCACCCCGAAGTAGCCGAGGCGCGGCTGGGGAATGCACGCCTGCTCGTCCGGATCCGCGCCCGTCTGGCTGAAATGGCCAACGTCGACGCTGCTCGGGAAGCAGTGGCAATTGGCATTGAGACCCCGCTTCTTTTGATACAGGCTCGGCCCGCCCGTGAAGACGACGTTGGCCCGATCAAGGAGCTGCCGTTCCAGTTCAAGCAGCCCGGAAGGCGCGAACCGGAAGGACGAAAGCTCGTCCATGCAATCGTAGGCGATCAGACGCGGCTCAAGACCATCGGCCAGGGGCAGGGCCATCGGCGTGTAGAACCAGAGATCAAACCCGGCCTTGGCATGCGGGGTCAGAAGCTCGGAGACAAGAAGGCGAAGCGAGGCGATTTGCGCCTCGTCAAACCCTGGCGCGTCGACGGTCGTGATGGGTTGGCACACCGTGACGCCGGCGATCGGTTCTCGCAATTCCCATCGCGGCGGGCCGTCCGGATCGAACACCGGTTCTTCAATGAAAAGCACGGGGCGGGTGGCCGCCAGGCGGCTCATCAAATGCTGCGGGCGCTGGAAGACAAAATCCCATCGTAGGTGCGAGAACACGACGAGAGATGTTCGATTGTTCATCACTGTGGTTCGTTCCGGGTCATAGGAGGCGGCAGGTCTGAATGGGGCGCCGGAAAGCGACCATCTTTCTTCAAACCCAGGCTCCTCCGGAAACTTGCAAATGGTAGGCCGTTGGCGGTCCGGGCCGCCGCTAATCGCCCGTCGGTCGGGTTGGGAGCGACGAATGTTGCTTGCGCATAAGGTCGTTGCGCCAATGCAACTCCAGCGCGTGCTCCTCACGAGTGGTCGGACCCCTCGTCGCCGCCGCGATCTGGTCGAGTGGGAACTTCGGCGTCCGGTCGGCCGTCAGCAGTCCGTTCGCCTCCTGAAAGGTGTCGCTGAATTGCGTGTAGCAGAACCCGGCGAGCACCGGCATCGCGCGCACAACGGTCAGCAGCTTCCGGTACTGATCGGCCAGCAATTCCGCCGACTCGGCGCGCGAATATCCCCAGGCGTCGGTATCGGACGTTAAGGCGATGCCGCCAAACTCGGTGAGCAGGATCGGCTGTTTGCTGTGGTCCCCCTCATCTCCGACGATGAGCATGCGGCCACCCGGCCGCTCGCGGCGGAACAGGCGGGGGAGAGCCTCGTCGGTCCCATAACGCCGCGCCAGTTCATCCAGCCGGTGGTCATAGTCGTGAATGCCGATGATGTCGGTCGCGAGGCTTTCCCAGCCGTCGTTGCCCACAACGGGTCTGGTCGGATCGAGCGTCTTGGTCAGGTGATAAAGAGCTTGCACGTAGTGGCGCTGCGCGGGGCTTTCGGGCAGGTCCGGAACGCCCCACGACTCGTTGAACGGCACCCACGCAATGATGCAGGGATGGCTTCGATCACGCTCGATCGCTTCCATCCACTGACGGGTCAGCCGGGCGACGGAACGTTCATTGAATCGGTAGGCGCTGGGCATCTCCTCCCAGACCAGCAGGCCCAGGGTGTCGGCCCAGTAGAGATAGCGGGGGTCCTCGAGCTTCTGGTGCTTGCGGACGCCGTTGAAGCCCATCGCCTTGGCCAGCTCCACGTCGCGGCGCAGCGCGGCGTCGTCGGGAGGTGTCTGACCGGTCGACGGCCAGTAACCCTGGTCGAGGACCAAGCGGAGCTGGAGCGGCCGGCCGTTGAGGACGAACCGGTCCCCCTGAACGCCGATCGACCGCAGCGCGGTATAGCTTGAAACCTCGTCGATGACCGCGCACGATTCATCGATCAGTTGCAGCGAGGCCTGGATCAGGGTCGGATGGTCGGGGCTCCAGAGAAGCTCGTTTCGAAAGTCGTCGATACCCGGGTCGGACAGCGCGATGCGTCGATGGACCTCGTTGGCGACGACGCGATAGGTGTCGTCGGCTAGGAGCATGAGGCCGACCCGCAGCGTGACCCGGAGCCGCAGGTCGTCGCGCCGGTCGCCGTCGCACCGTACCTGAAGTCCCAATTCATATCGCTTCAGGGTCGGCGTCCACTCGATGCGCCCGATCCGGGTCGCGGGCACCACCTCGAGCCAGACCGTCTGCCAGATGCCCGTGGTCCGCGGATACCAGATCGAGTGCGGCTCGAGCTGCCAGTCCTGCTTGCCTCGCGGCTTCGCCAGGTCATGGGGATCGTCGAAGGCGCGCACGACGATCTCGATGTCGTCGCTCTTGAGGTGGTCGGTCAGGTCGGCGTGGAAGGGTGTGTATCCGCCCTCGTGAGTCGCCACCAGCGAGCCGCCGGCCCAGACCGTCGCCGATTCGTCGACGGCTCCGAAATGCAAAAACAAGCGCTCGCCCGGCCCAAGCTTCGGCGCGGCGATGACCCGTCGATACCAGCAGGCGCGAAAGAAGCCCGTTTGTCCGATCCCGCTCGTCTCGGTCTCGGGCGCGAACGGGACGTTGATCCGAGCGTTCCACTCCACCTCGTTGGGAGTCTTCCAGACACTGTCCGGGTCGAGGGCGAACTGCCACTCCCCGTTCAGCGAGGTCCACCCACGGCGTCTGAGCTGCGGGCGCGGATGGAGTGAGCTGTGCGTATCAGGCATGATTCATCCTTGTAGCGGCCCCGAGGCACCCGATAGTCACGGCAGTCTACGGCACCAATTCTCTGGATTCTGGGAGGTGGGAAAGACGGCGTGGACGGTCACCAAGCCCTCGACCACTTCGTAGATCAAGGCGTAAGGGTAACGTCGAACCAAGGCCCGCCGGTAGTTCTCTTGGATGAACGCATGCATCTCCGGGACCGCTGGAATCCCCGAAGGCAGGCTCGACTCGGCTCAGGAGGTCCTCAGCACGGCCAACTCGCTGGCTCTCGTACCAGTCGTAGGCTTCGTCGGGTGGAAAATCCGGTGTCGGTGGAAAATCCGGGGTGGAAAATCCGGTGTCAGCCGTCATGCCGCCGTTGCGGCGGCACCCGAACGGATGAAATTCGTCGCTTAAACACATGACGAAATTTTCTGAGCAGTTCATTTTATCCGGGTTGTCTTCAAACGGAGTGGCGTAGCCCAAAGAGGTGAGTGACCTGACCCGCCAAAAGTCAGCCCCGGACGGGCTGGGTTTCATTTGGGTTCTTTTTCCCCGATCCCCCCGCCACCTCCCACCGATCCTATCCATGACGCCCCCCCCCTCCGCCGCACCCGCTCTTTGACAACCCGCCACCTTCGCCCCACGCTCCCCACACATCGTCCCAATCGAACCCAACCCCCGCGACCGCAGGCTCACCCCAATCCGCGCAACCCGACGTTCGCGCGCCCATTCGCGCGGACGAACCCACGCCCTCCCAACCCCCGCCGGCCCCTCTCCCCAAAACAAACCCGGCGCGCCGCCCCGTTTCACGAACGAACCCAACGAGCCGCAACTATCAACCCCACAATAACTTACGAACCAAATTCCGGCCCCATTCCAGATCAAAACAACGGCCTGAAGGAAGCCGCCAGCGGTCGGCCGGTCTCCTCCTTCCGCGCCGCGTGCCCGCTCCAACGGGTCCTGCCTCAAAATCTCAACGCAAAAGGTGATCGTGAAGCGCGAACTTCATGACTTTATGGATTGCCCGGCGATAAGACCGGCGCGACGCCCGCCCATGTCTCACGCCGGCCACGGATACTCCCACTCACCCCGATACGCGCGGCGAAGGTGGGCGTTCGCCTCGGGGTCGCCCTCGATCTGCTGCTTCTCGGCGTCCCAGGAGACCGATCGACCCAGCTTCATGGCGAGCATGCCGAGCAGCGCCATCGTCGTCTAGCGGTGGCCGATCTCAATATCACTGATCGGCAGCCTGGTCCCGCCGCTCTGGCGGTCGTCGACGCAGGCCATGAAGTCGGCCCACAGCTCCTTGATGTTTTGCTGGTCCGGCTCGTTGAGCTGGGCGTCCATGTGCACGGGAGCCTTCTTCGAGTCGGCCGGGTAAAACGTCCAGCCGTCCAGCCAGCCCATGTGGAATGTGCCTTCCGTGCCGTAGAAATAGCAGCCGACGGCCTGGCCCGGGTGGGTTTTCTCGGCCGTGTTGGCCGCGAACTTGCGATGCTCCCAGCTCACGTTGAAATCGTCGAACCGGAACGTGGCGATCTGGTGGTCGGGCGCGTCGCCTGTTTGAGCCTTGCCATCGTTGATGGCGGGACCGGCGATCGGTCGGCCGCCGGTCGAATACACGCTCTTGGGCGCAACCTCGTCGGTCCACCACAGAATCTGGTCCATCCAGTGGATGCCCCAGTCGCCCAGGGTTCCATTGGCGTAGTCGAGGAAGTCGCGGAACCCCTTGGGAGTGATCCGCCGGTTGTACGGACGCAAGGGCGCGGGACCGCACCACATGTCCCAGTTCAGCTCGGCGGGCGGCTCCTCGTTGGGCGTGGGCTGGTCGGGGCCGCCGCCATAGTGGACAAACGCGCGGACCATCCCAATCTTGCCCGCCTTGCCCGCCTTGAGAAACTTCATCCCCTCGACATTATGAGGCGAGATCCGTCGATGTGTGCCGACTTGAACAATCTTGTCCGCGTTGCGCGCGGCCTTCACCATCGCCTTGCCCTCGTCGATCGTGTGGCTGATCGGCTTCTCGACATACACGTGCGCCCCCGCGCGAACCGCGTCGATCATCTGCAAGGGGTGCCAGTGGTCGGGCGTGCCGATGATCACCACCTCGGGCTTCTCCTGGTCGAGCAGCTCGCGGTAATCGACATACGCCTTGGGCGCCTGCCCTTCGAGCTTGAGATCCTTGACGGATCGGGCGATCTGGCGTCCGTCGACGTCGCACATGGCGACCAGATCGCAACGGCCCGAGGCCAGCGCCTCGCGGGCGATGTTCGTGCCCCACCAACCGCTGCCGATGAGGGCCGTCTTGTACGTCTTGTCGGCCTTGGGCCGGATGTTGAGCAATCCCGGCATGGCGAACGCCGAAGACGAGGCCGAAAGCCCCGCGCCGGCGACCAGGCTGGTGGCGACGAAGCGGCGTCGGGAGAGCGGGGAACGCATGGTTCGTGGTCCTCGGGCGAGAGAGTGGCCGACCAGTCGTCAAGAGATCGGCCCGAATCAAGGCAAGCCGTTTCCAACAGGCTACCCGGGAGCGTCGCGTGGCTCAACAGTCGCGGCAAGCGGGGGTGTTCGAGTTTGGCTCACCGACCCTTTCGCAAGGCGTGCGGGTGTGGAATGCTGGCGGAGGGTAGGGGAGCGCAACGTCTCCGCCCCGCTGAATCGGATTCGTGTTAGGAGAGTCTTCATGGCCGATGACCCCTTGGTCGAGACCTGGCGAATCCACGATCGGATTCATCGTTACCTGCTCGACGCGATTCCCGAGGAGTCGCTCGACGCCACGCTCGGGCCCAAGTTTCGGCCGGTTTTCAAGCAGTTTGCTCATATTCATAACGTGCGATTGATGTGGCTGAAGTCGGCCGCTCCCAAACTGCTGGAAGGATTGGCGAAGATCGAGGGCGATTCGGGACCGAAGGCGGATCTGGCCAAGGCGCTTGAGGCGTCGGGCGAGGCCATCGCGACGCTAGTCGCCAAGGCGGTGGCCGACGACAACGGGCGGATCAAGGGATTCAAGCCGCACGCGACGGCGTTCGTCGGCTATCTGATCGCCCACGAGGCGCACCATCGCGGCCAGATCGGCTGGACTCTCAAAGGCTCGGGGCACGCGTTGCCCCAAAAGGTGGCCTTCGGTCTCTGGGAGTGGAGCGTTCGTTGAATCTTGAACTGAGCGAGGGAGAATCCGACGTGAAAGATCAGGGCGAAATCACTTTCGCAATCGAGCCGGGGCTGACCGCCGAGGAGTTCATCGACGTGCTTCGTCGCTCGACGTTGGCCGAGCGCCGGCCGGTCGACAACCCGGCCACGATCGCCGGAATGCTGCGCCACGCTGATGTGATCATCGCGGCGCGGGACGGCGAAAGACGGTTGGTAGGTATCTCTCGAGCGATTACCGATCATCACTTCTGCACTTACTTGTCCGATCTGGCGGTCGACGTGGCCTGGCAAGGGCAGGGGATCGGGCGATCGCTGATCCGCCTCACTCACGAGGCGGCAGGGCTGGGGACGACCTTGATCCTCCTGGCCGCGCCGGGAGCACGGAGCTATTACCCGCATATCGGCATGCGCGGGCACGACTCATGCTGGGTCATCGACCGTAAGCCAAGTTCGCCGTGATCTGCCGAGGATGCTAGAATTGCAACCGATCGCCTTCGCCGAGGCGATGACGCACACGCAAACGGGGACCGAGCAGCACCAAGGTGGAAACCCATGGCGACCGCTCCCACAGGCCGCACCACGCAGGCAGACGCCGCCCCCGAGGCGATGCCGTCTCGCGAGCCGATTCCGCCCCTCGAAGCAGGCGACCTGCTCTCGCCGGTCGAGTTTGAGCAACGGCATCAGGCCATGACCGATGTCAAAAAGGCGCTCCGCTCGACCGCGTTTCCCGGCCTTTGGCTCGATCCGGCGGCCCTGCTGGGGGGCGATCTGGCCCGCGTGCTGGCCGTGGCTCAGATGGGCCTGGCCGGCGTC
>JBGSYY010000424.1:0-4388 GCA_041750675.1 Isosphaeraceae bacterium
ACGGCGGCGGCGACGCGGCTCCAGCGGGTCGTCGGGAACGCGGCGGGGCGGGGTGTGGGTGGCTCGTCGGTCATTCGAGTGGACCCTGAGAGCGCGAGGGAAGACGCCGGGGGCGGAGATCAGAGCGGCTCGGGCAACGTCTCGGCCAGAGGCTTCGAGGCGGCGGCCGATGCCGAGTCCATCTAGCGAGGCTCGACCGCGTGCCCGCCCACGATCAGGTAGCGGACGTCAGAGGCGTTGAAAGCGTTCAACAGATCGTTGAAGTCGGAGTTCATTCGGATCGAGACCTCGGTCGCGGGCGTATTGTTCGACGAGTTCCCAGGCGGCGGGCGGGACGACTGGCCGGGAATTTCAGATACGCGCACTGATGGTATACGATAATCTGAGCGACCGCTCATTAAGTGGAAGACGGTCGCTTGGGAATGGTCAGCCACATCGTGTCCCGTTAAAACACAAGTGGCGATGGAAGTGCCACGATCGACACGGCCAGGCGATTCGTGGCGTATCTCCTTATAAGGAATGGCATTCCATCTAAAAACGCAGAAACAGGGCGGAATGCGGGGCTTGCGAAGAGATAATGATTCACCTACGGGGTGATGACAAGGTTTCCAATCGAGGATGGGACATCGTGTCGAGCGGCTCTGAAAAACTCCCTGAATACGAGCGGCCCCCGGTGTCAGAGGTCGTTTGTGGAGTCGTGTTCGCTCCCCTGACCAATCTGCTTGCTCCGCACCTTGGCATTCTCTGGGAAAGATACAAGCCGGGATACTCGGATTGCCAAGAAGTTTTGCCGCTCCCAATGCAACTGGAGGGCGAGTCTGATGGGCAGGCTACTGTTGAGCTGCTCGAGATGCCTCCGCTTCCACGGATTTGGTTCATAGAACCGGACGGCAATCGCCTGATTCAGATACAACGAGAACGATTCCACCATAACTGGCGCCGGAAAAGCGCCGAGGATGCCTATCCCCGTCACGAAGAGGTTCTTGCCGTGTTCTACAAGAGGCTCGAAACTTTTCGGGACTTCTTGAGTGGACAGAGACTTGGCGAGCTTCATCTCAAGCAGTGCGAGATGACCTATGTGAACCACATTACCTCGGGCGACGGCTGGGATTCGCTCGCGAAGATCGGTGATGTCTTTCCCGATTTCGCTTGGCAGAATCGTTCAGGTCGCACCTCCGGGATTCCGATGGGCATCGACTGGAAGACGGTCTTCGAGTTGCCCGATGGGATGGGGCGTCTCCGCATCACGATTCGAAATGCGACTCGCATCACCGATAATCAACCGATTCTCTTTTTTGAACTGACTGCTCGTGGGATTGGCGATGCGCGCACGTTCGAAGAGATGCGTTCCTGGTTCGAGATGGCCCACACTCAGATCGTACGGACCTTCGACGATTTGGTGAACAGAGAATTTCAGAAAAGGATTTGGGGGCGACGGATATGAGTCCAGCAGTCATTCACGACGCTCCGGCGCTCACGGCAAGGTTCGATGACACTCGCATCGTCGCGGCCACTGCTTGGCAGGATGCGCCGCCTCGACCTCAGAACTGGCGAACCTGTAGGTCGAAGCAGTTACTGCCTACGGCCGTCTCGGTGATAACGAAATTCCCAGCCATCTATGAAGACTGGGCGGAGCTCACCTCTGCGGTGAACTTCGCTTCGAGCGATTTCGAGCAGGCCCCCCCATCTCTCGATAGTGACGAAGTGGCTGTTCCTGAAGAGGGAGTCTACGCACCCCTGCGGCCTCGACGGGTGCTTTTCTCGGAGACGGTGGAAATCCAGACCGACAAGCTTCCTCGGAGAAAGCCCCGAATACCTGTTGACGATAGCTTCCTGGCGGTTCTGGGCGATGATTGACGCGTGGTATGAGCTTGTCGAGGCATCGAATCGACTCACACAGGGTGACTTCATCCTCAACTGCCCGATCAGTACTTGGGCTGAAGAGACGAATGAAGCCAGAGCTGCTCCCGAGGCGGTCGAGTCGCCAGGGCACTGGGCGCTGCCGGAAGTCTTGTTAAGACAGCGAGAAATCATCTCCGAAGATGTCATTGTAATGACTCAGGCGTGTGACCTGGAGCATGGAAAGGTGACGGACGTGGTGCTCTGTCCCCACTACGCCCTCTCCTATTATCGTGAAGAAGTCTGGAGGCCTGATCAAACGAGGAAAGCCCAGAAAACGAATTCAGAAACATGGCAGAAGTATTACAAGGGTATAGCCAACGGTCATCTCTGGAACCTCTGCATACTGAACTCGTCGTCAATCGGGGGACGGATAATGGAGCATCGCGTGGTCGATTTTCACGTGATATACACGGTCCCGCGCGGCTTTCTGGAAAGACTTCTGGCAGACCGTCGCGAACCTCGCCTCAGGTTGCTCCCGCCGTATCGGGAACACCTTTCGCAAGCTTTCGCACGATATTTCATGCGTGTCGGGCTTCCGTCGCCGCTTGCGCAGCCTCAGACATAGTATCCCTGCAGCCAACGAAGCCCCGTGAGGCGACGCTGCTCGGAGGATCGCGTGAGGTGAGAAACCCACCTCCAGCGGCGGTGGAAGTGGCTTCAGGCCCGTGATCTACACGCGTCGGCGACTAGAGCGGCTCGGGCAACGTCTCGGCCAGAAGATCCTCGGTGGCGGTTTTGACCGAGGCGCGGCGGCCGATGCCCAGGGCGACGATGATCAGGGCCGAGATGATCATCGAGGCGGCGAGGAACCAGAGGCCGTACTTGTATTCCTTGGTCGCTTCCTTGACGAAGCCCAGGACGCTCGGACCGACCGCGCCGCCGAGGTTGCCGAACGAGTTGATCATCCCGATCGAGGCGGCGGCGGCGCTCTCGGTCATCAGCAGGCTGGGCAAGGCCCAGAAGGCCGGTAAATAGGCTTTCAGGCCGGTCATGGCGATCGTGAACAGCGCGACGGTGACGATCAGATTCCCCTTGCTGACCGGGGCGAAGAACAGCGCGATCGCGCCCATGATGATGGGCAGCGCGGCGTGCCAGCGGCGCTCGCGGGTGCGGTCACTGCTCCAACCAATGAAGATTTGTCCAATCAACGACCCGATCGGCGGGATGATGATCAGGTAGGCGACGTTTTTCACATCCAGGCCGTACCAGTCTTTCAGGATCGACGCCATGTAAAGCTCGACGCCGTAGTTGCCCGTGACGACGAAAAAGTAGGCGGCCGCCAGGAGCAGGATCTTGGGGTGCGACAGGGCCTTCATGACCGTCATGTGGCCGCTCTGCTCCTTGTGCAGCGACTTCTCGCGCTCCAACTCGGTTTCCAGCGCCAGGCGTTCCTCGTCGCTGAGCCAGGTGGCATGGCGGGGGCGATCGGTGAGGGTCTTGAACACGATCACGCCCAGGATCACCGCCGGGATGCCCCAGATGATGAAAACCCATTGCCAGCCGACCAGGCCGAGGATCGCAGGCCGATCGCCCACGCCGATCCCCATGAAAACCTCCGACAGCGGCGGCGCGACCATCTGGGCGATCGGCGTGCCGATCAGGAACAGGGCGAGCGCGCGGGTGCGGTCGCGGCTGGGGAACCAGTGGGTCAGGTAGACGATCACACCGGGGAAGAAGCCCGCCTCGGCCAGGCCCAGTGAGAACCGCACCAGATAGAAGTGCGTCGGCGTGCGGACGAAGGCCGTCAACGCGGCGATGATGCCCCAGCTAATCATGATCCGGCTGATCCACTTGCGGGCGCTCCAGCGCTCCACGAGCAAGGTGCCGGGAATCTCCAGCAGCAAATATCCCACAAAGAAAATGCCCATGCCGAAGCCGAAGGCCGCATCGCCGAAGCCCAGATCCTTCTGCATGTTCAGCTTGGCGAAGCCGACGTTCACGCGGTCGATATAGGCGACGACGTAGCAGACGAAGATCAACGGGATCAGCCGCCCGTACGCCTTGCGCACGGCACGATCGAGAGGCGACGCGGATGAAGCCGAAGCCATGATGTTCGTTGCTCCGCTAGAAGTCGCGGGGAGAGTGAGGGAGAGTGAGAGACAACCGGCAAGGCCTCAGAATGGCACAGCGACGGGCGCGGGGCAAGGGTGGCGGACCCGTGGCGACCGAAGGTTCCGGACGCATCCGGCACGCCGTGTGCTCTCTCTTCGAAATGAAAAAAGATTCAACACCGCACGACGAACCACTCGTAGGAATGAGCAGTCAAACACTTCATCGAAGAGCGTTCCCGTTGACTTTCCCAGGATGAAGAAAACTCCGACGGAGCCTGGCACCATCATGGCGAGCGGCGTGGTGATCTCGTTCGACGAACGGCACGGGCTGGGGTTCATCCGCTCGCGTCGGTTTGGCGAGGATGTGTCCGTCAACGCCCGCGTGGTGGCGGGCGGGCGGCTGCCGCGGCGCGGCGATCGCGTGCGGTTCGAGGC
>JBGSYY010000425.1:0-6086 GCA_041750675.1 Isosphaeraceae bacterium
GAGCGCGCAAGTGCCGCATTGTGGGCTGCACGTTGCGCAATCTCGGCACCTACGGGGTTCGGATGGGTGCGGGTTGCCGGGATAACGTGCTGTCTCGGTGCGAACTGGTCGATCTGGCGGCCGGCGGCGTCAAGATCGGCGAGACCGTGATCCGACCCCAGGGGCCGCTGCGCACGGGCGAGAATACGGTCGAGGACTGCGTGATCCATGAAGGCGGTCGAACCTTCCGCCACGCGGTGGGGATCTGGATCGGACAGTCGCCCGGGAACCGGATCGCTCACAACGCGATCCACGACTTTTTCTACACCGGCATCTCGGTCGGCTGGACGTGGGGCTACGGCGAGGGGCTCGCGACAGGCAATTTGATCGCCAAGAACCACGTTTACCAGATCGGCCAGGGCCTGCTCTCCGACATGGCCGGAATCTACACCCTGGGCGATCAGCGTGGAACCGTGATCCGCGACAACTGTTTCCACGACGTCGTCGGGCACAATTACGGAGGCTGGGGAATCTACTACGACGAGGGCACGACCGGAATCGTCGCCGAAGGGAATCTGGTCTACCGCACCACGGACGGCGGTTTCCACCAGCATTACGGCAAGGATAACGTGTTCCGAAACAACATCATCGCCTTCGGTCGCGATGCCCAGATCCAGCGTACGCGGGTGGAGCCGCATCGGTCGTTCACATTCGAGCGCAACATCGTGCTCTACGACGAAGGCACGCTGCTCGAGGGCGACTGGTCGCAACGGAATGCCGACCTGAACCGCAACGTCTACTGGCGGCGGGATGGAGCGACTCTCGATTTCGCCGGCAAGAGCTGGGACGACTGGCGCGCGGCGGGTGCCGACACCGAATCGCTGATCGCCGACCCACGACTTGCAAATCCAGCGGCAGACGATTTTTCGGTCGAGAGCGACTCACCCGCCTTCAAGCTGGGCTTCGAGCCGCTCCACATCGACGACATCGGCCCGCGGCCGATGCCCCGAGACGTGCGCTAGGTGATGGCGAAGTCCACGGCGATCGCAGGCCCGTCGGGGAGCAAGGCTCGGTGGCTTTGTTACTTTCCGCCAGCGCGCTTGTTGGCCTTGCGGGCGTTGCGCACACCGCCGACCTTGGGACGACGGCCCTTGGCGATCGGCGAGGAGTCGGCGGCTTTGCGCCACTTGTAGGTCTTGCGGTTCTTGGTCTTGGCTTTCATGGCACACTCTTCGGGGATAAGTCGAAAATCATCCGTCGGAACGACCCGGAATAACTGTCGCCGGGAAGGGCAGGACAGAGACTCCGGGTCATCAGAGATCCATGATTATGCAGATTCGAGGCGTCGAACGCAACGCCGGGGCAATCCCGAAACGCCGACGCGAACGGGATCAGGCCAGATTGCGGACGGCCCGAGGCAGCAAGCCGGTGAAATTGAGGTGGTTGGGGCAGGCAGCCTGGGCCGCGTCGAGGTTTGCGGCCGACCAATCGCGCTCGGCCTCGGTCAGTTCGGCGTAAAGTCGGCGCGCCTCGCTGCGAATGCCGTGGTGCTCGTGATAGGTGAGGTAGCGGGTCAGGTCACCCAGCCGGGCGGAGGTGCCGGCGGCGGTCATGCAGCGGCCGTCGCAATCGGCGCAGAGTGTCGGGCCGTGGGCGAGGGAGGCGTCACGAAGCTGGTGGATATCGGTCAGCTTCAAGGGTTCGTAACGGCGTGCGGCGTCGGCGTTCTCACGGATCTGATCGGTGTTACGCATCGAGACGCAGGCGGCGCTGATGCGTTCGTCGGTCCAGATGGCGTGGAGCAAACCGCCGAAGACGTTCAGGTTGCGCTCCTTGAGCACGGGTACTCGCTTCTCGACTTCCTTGAGGACGTCGGGTAGCGGTTCGCCGGGGTTGAACTGGCCGGCGACCTGCTTCATGGAGATCAGGCCGATTCCCTTGGCGTGGCAAGCGTCGAGGCTCTTGTTGAGGTCGGAATCCTTGTCGAGCCAGGGGGTGTATTGCACCATGACGGCGTCGATATACCCGCCCTCGGCGGCAGCCTGAAGATACTCGGCGCGGCGGCGATGATGGCTGGAGAAGCCGAAGAATTTCATTTTTCCGGAGGCTTTGAGCTTCTCGACGGCCTTGGCCCACTCCACGCTCCGAGGCACTTCGAGGCCTTCGCGCTCGTTGTGGTCGCCGATGCCGTGGACGAAGAAGAGGTCGATGGAGTCGACGCCGAGCGCTTTAAGCCGGTCATCCACCATCGGTTCCAGGTCGGCGGGCTGGCGGGGACCGTCCTTGGTGACCAGGAAGATCGACTTGCGGACCTCGGGCATGGTCTCAAACCAACGCTTGAGGGCCGGTTCGGAACCATAGGATTTCGCCGTGTCGTACATCCTCACGCCCTGGGCGTAGGCCAAGCGCACCAACCGGTCGAGACCAGGGTTGCGCCAGGTACCCAGGTTGAGTATCGAGACATCCACACCCGTCTTGCCCAGCTTGCGAGTAGGCAGGACGCGAGGCTCGGCGGCTGGCTCCTGAGCAAGGCTTACCTTGCTTGAACTAGCGGTAGCCAGAGCGGTGGTCGCCACAGCGGCCGTGCTCAAGAATTCACGACGATTCGACGCACCGAGGTTGTCGCGATCCGCTTCGTCTGTCATGGATCTGATCTCCTGAGGAAACGCATAGCACGTTTAACCGATGTTTTCCAGGTGATCAGCCTAAGGGAAGCGCGATTGCGTGTCGAGTGCCTCCGCCGCCGGCTCAGAATGAGCCGACGGTGGTCGCATCGGCCTTGAGCCGAGGTTCATGGGTGTTGGATTCCAGGCGATCGGCGTCGAGGATCTCCTTGCGGAAGACCTTGACGTGACCGGGTGCCTGGATTCCGATCCGAACGCTGTTGCGGTCGATCTTGACGATCGTCACCTCGATGTCGCCGTCGATGACGATCTTCTCATTCAGCTTGCGGCTCAGTACCAGCATGATCCCCTCCTTGACTCTGTGCTGCCCGGTGCGTTTTATCCGCTCGTCCGGCCTGACAAATAGCAGGCCCGACGTGTGTTGTGACTCCTTATCGCCACGCCGGCTTTTTATCCGCACGGACCATACCAAAGGCAAGTTTTTTTGGGCGGATTGTCCATAACCCTTGGCTATCAAGCGACATGATTTCCTCAAGTGGCGGGTGGCAGGCAACCGAAGGGCTGCAATTTCTACTGAATCTTGGTTCTCGAAAATCGGAGCGGCTGCCTCGCGTCCCCGAGTTGACCGCGCGGCGGTCAGAGGGTCGCTGGCGGTCGCGGGCTGGGGGGTGTACTATCGGACCAGTGACGTTTGGGGTCGCTCGGAGCTCAGTAGCTTTGGTAAAACAACTGTCGAAAACAGGGCGATTTCAGGCCCGGGTCAGGTTGTCATGCGCGTAGGAATGGGTCACGACACGCACCGTTTGACGCCGGGGCGTCCGCTCATCCTGGGCGGTGTGACGATACCCTTTGACCGAGGTCTGGAAGGTCATTCCGATGCCGACGTCGTGATGCACGCGGTGGCGGACGCCTTGCTGGGTGCGGCGGGTCTGGGTGATATCGGCGAGCATTTCCCGGATACCGACCCGCAGTGGAAGGGCTTCTCGGGCGATGCGCTGCTCAACGACGTGGTTGCCCTGCTGGCGGAAGGTCGCTGGCAGACGGTGAACTGCGATATCACGATCCACTGCCAGGCCCCCAAGCTCGGACCGTACAAGCCCGCGATCCGTGCAAATGTGGCGCAGCATCTGGGCCTGGAGCCGGACGACGTGAACGTTAAGGCGAAGACTGGTGAGAATCTGGGGCCGGTGGGACGGGGTGAGGCGATCGTCGCCGAGGCGATCGTGTTACTGCGGTCGGCTCGGTTTTGACCTTCCCCATGAGAACCGTGTTGCCCAGGACAGTCGCCGGCTGGCTTCGGTGGGTCGGCATGGTGGCGGTGATTGCGGCGCTGGCCCGGTCGAGTGTGCGAGTCGCTTCGATGGGGACAAGTGACGCGGACCTCATCGACCTGGTAATTGTTGCGATCCTGCTGGGCTGGATCGGCTATCGAGTCCTCTGGGATTTCTTCGGGTCTTCCCGAAATCCGCCCGATATGCGAGAAGAAGATCTCTGAGAAAACGGTGAAGATTCGTCTCCACCTTGCCAATCCCGACACAAAGCCGACGAACCCGAGAGCCAATGTCGATACGCCTTTACAACACACTGACCCAGTCCAAGGAACCGATCAAGACCGTCCAGCCCGGCAAGGTCGGGATGTACGTTTGCGGGCCGACGGTCTATTCCTACAGCCATATCGGCCACATGGTCGGCCCGGTCATCTTCGACACGATCAAGAAACATCTGGTCTACAGCGGTTATGACGTGACCTGGGTGGTCAACATCACCGACGTCGACGACAAGCTGATCAACCGAGTGCGCGCCGAGGGGGCGACCCCGGCCGACATGGCGACGAGGGTCAAGGCGCTGGCCGAGGACGTCACGGCCGATTACCTCGCCTGTCTGGCGGCCGTTGGCGTCGACGGCATCGACGAGATGCCCCGAGCGACCGACTACATCGCCGAGATCATCGAAATTTCCCAGGGCCTGATCGACAAGGGCCACGCCTACGCCTCTGGGGGCGACGTCTATTTCGACGTGACGACCGACCCCGACTACGGCAAGCTCAGCCACCGCGACCCCGAGGAGTTGGAAGCCGGCGCCCGGATCGAACCAACCGAGAAAAAGCGGCATCCCGGTGATTTCGCGCTCTGGAAAGGCTCGAAGCCCGGCGAGCCGGCCTGGGACAGCCCGTGGGGCCCCGGCCGACCCGGTTGGCATATCGAATGCTCGGCCATGAGTATGAAGCTCCTCGGGCGGCACTTCGACATTCACGGCGGCGGGCTCGACCTGGTCTTTCCGCACCATGAGAACGAGGTGGCGCAGAGCGAGTCGCTGACCGGCGAGCCGTTCGCCACGTACTGGCTGCACAACGGACTGCTCACGCGGGGCGGGCGGAAGATCAGCAAGTCGGACCCCGATACGGTGATCGAGATGCGCGACCTACTCGCCAAGCACGAGCCGGACACCATCCGAGCGTTGCTGCTCTCCAGCCATTATCGCCGGCCGATCGACTACTCGAACGAGCGTCTGGACGAGATCGCGCGGGGCTTGCAGGGGTTTCGTAATCTGTTTGAGCGATTTGAGCGGCTCACAGGCCAGTCGTTCTATGCGTTGGAGGCCCCGGCGCGGCGTGAGGCATCGCCTCCCGGCAGCCACCTGCCGGCAGGCGTGCCCGAATTACGTCAACAGTTCCTCGACGCCATGGACGATGACTTCAACACCGGGGGGGCCTTGGGGTCTCTGTTCGACCTGGCACGCGCCCTGAACCGCCACGCCGACCAGAACTCGCTCGATTCCGCCCCAAAGGAGAGCACCCCTTTCGCTGCATTCGGGGCTGGAATGGTGGTGTTGCGCGAACTGACGCGCGTGCTGGGGCTATTCGGCAGGGCACCGGCGTCCGCGACCCGGGAGACGGCCGGGCTGACTGCGCCGCTGCTTGATTTGCTGGTTGGCCTGCGGACTGATCTCCGCAAGAACAAGCAGTTCGCGCTGGCGGACCAGGTGCGGAATCGTCTGACCGAACTCGGCGTGATTCTCGAAGACGGACCCGAGGGGACGCGTTGGAAAATCGAGGATCGCGGATCGTGAGGCGAGACATCCACGGCCGATTCGCGTTCTCGCGGCTCAACCCAGGAAGGGCGAGCGGAACCGTTATGAGCAAGACCGAGATCTCGTTCGCCACGCGGGTTCTGGGAATCGACCCGGGCCTGAACGTGACCGGCTATGCGGTGCTTGAGCCGGACGGTTTGGGAGCGCGGGTGATCGAGGCGGGCGTGATTCGCACGAACCGTGCCCGGCAATGCCTGGAAGAGCGGCTGGAGTTGCTCCATCGCGGTCTGTCCGAGATCCTTGACGAACTACCGCCGACAGCGATGGCCCTGGAGCAAGTGCATACCCAGGTGAAGCGGCCCGCGACCGCCGTATTGATGGCCCACGCTCGCGGGGTCTTGATGCTCGCCGCGCGGCAGCATGGTGTGCCCGTGCACGGCTATGCGGCCGCGC
>JBGSYY010000426.1:0-2238 GCA_041750675.1 Isosphaeraceae bacterium
CCCTCGCTCACTCTTCGAGCCGAATGCCGCCGATCTCGGGCCGGTCGTGCCGCCCGCGGAGCGTGATGCGGCGCTCGCGATCATTGCCGGCGAGGTCGCCGGCTGTCCCCGCTGCCCGGAACTGGCCTCGACCCGCAACCGTACCGTCTTCGGCGAAGGAAGCCCAACCGCGCGGCTGATGTTTATCGGGGAAGCTCCCGGCGCGGATGAAGACCGCACCGGACGGCCCTTTGTCGGCCGCGCTGGTCAACTGCTTACCGACATGATCACCAAGGGGATGGGCCTGGCGCGCGAAGATGTGTTCATCGCCAACGTCCTCAAGTGCCGCCCGCCCGGCAACCGTACGCCGCACGCCGACGAAGTGGCCAACTGCCGCGGCTATCTCGAACGACAGCTCCAGATCATCCGGCCCGAGTTCCTTTGTCTGCTCGGCAAGACGGCCGCGGCGGCGCTGCTCGACGTCGGCACGCAACCGATGGGCAAGCTGCGTGGGCACTGGTTCGAGGTCGAAGGCATTCGCACCCTGATCACTTACCACCCCGCTTACTTGCTGCGCAATCCGGCCAGCAAGCGTGAAACATGGGCGGATTTGCAATTGTTGATGGCCGAACTTGGGCTGCCGAACCCACGCAGGGGCGACGACTGAGGACCTGCTCAATCGGTCGGGCTTCGTGCCAAACCTGCGCTGGCCGGGTCGATCTCGGACAACCGGCGTACCGAGCCTTCGGTCACCACCGGCGGATCGAGCCAGCGCAGCTTGGGTTGCACGCGGGGATGGTAATCGCGGACGTCGTCGAGCCGGGCGTTCGTGATTCGCTCAATTATACGCTGAATCTGGGGATCGCGAGCCGCCCTCAGGCAGGCCATCACATGCTCGTCGTCACGGAGCAGATCCTCGCGCTTGAGCGCACCCTGACGGAACCCCGCGCGGAGAGCATCGGCGAATTCATTGTAGATGTACGCCTCGACCGGCCCCGACCACCAGTGCTCGTTCATCGCAGCGTAGCGAGCCTGCACCTCGCGGGCCACCTCCGCGCTGTTGAGGCAAAGCTCGCCCTCGAAGACTACCAGTGAATCAAGCGCCTCCGCGATCAACTCGGGCGAGACGACCCCGCAGGCGCGGCCGTCGCGAAGGAAATAATCGAGCCGATCGGCGCACAGGTCGGGCAGAGGCCGTTCCAGCAGGGGATAGATCGAGTCGTCAAAGAACTGTTCAGGGCGGTAGCCGAGTCGGTCGAGCGCCCGCACCACGTCGGGCATTTGCAGAAAGACGGGTTTCAAGGTCTCGTGGTGGGCTTGCTCGCCGTCGTCGTCGATCGCCTCGTCGAGGAAATCGACGGCGTGCGAGAAGGCCGTGTGCGAGATGTCGTGAAGCAGCCCAGCGACGCACTCCAGCCTCGTCGCACCGAGCCGTCGCAGCAAGCAGTAAACTCCCAGGCAATGCTCGAACCGCGTCACCGTCTTGAACGGAAACGCGAACGCCGAAGGCCCGGCCTGGCGGATGCCGCGAAGCCGCTGAAACGTAGGCGTGGCAATGAGCTGAAGGATTTCGGGATCGTCGATCGTGGTCGAGCCGTAAACCCGGTCGTCCCAGTGCATCGCGTCGGCCAGCCGTAAGCCGGTTCCTGTCAGGAGAGATCGGGCGGGTCGCGCCGCCTTCATCGTGTGGGGTATCTTTGGGGCGCGGAGACGTTTTTTCAAGAGGCGCGGCACTGTTCCCCCCGGCCGACACCGGCATTAAGATGACTTTCTCTCGCGAACCGGGACCGAGCCAGGCCATGCGACGGTGACGTGCGACCGTCGTCAATTTCCTTCAGCCGGCTTCCTTTCGATGTCGGGCCCGCGCGACACCGCGAATGGGGGAGGCGAACGTGCAGCGACTGGTCATGCGTCGAGCGGCCTGGATCAAGACCTCGTGGATGGTTCTGGCCGCGCTGGCGGCGGCTGGGTGCGGCGAAACCGGAACGACCACACCGCCCACTCCCGGAACCAATCCGGCCCAGCCCGGCGCACCCAGAGCGGGCGGGCCGATCAAGCTCCTCTTCGTCACCAACAGCAATGCCGATTGGTGGAATGCCGTCGAGAAGGGGATGTTTGACGGTGCCAAGGAAGCGGGCGTCGAGGTCGAGATGCGCCGCAATGAAGGCACGACCCAGGGCCAGATCCGGCTTCTCGAAGATGCCTTGAGCTTGCCCGACGTTCAGGGCGTGGCCGTCTCGGTCATCGAGGCCGATGTGC
>JBGSYY010000427.1:0-7362 GCA_041750675.1 Isosphaeraceae bacterium
TGCCGCCACCGCCCATACCGCCGCCCATGCCGCCACCGCCCATACCGCCGCCACCACCGCCACCGGTGATCAGCGAGGTCGGGATCAGCGCCAGGTCAGCCACCGGGTACACGCGGATTTCGGTCGGCTGGTCGCGCGAACCAACATAGGTGATCGTCATCAGCCCTTCCTTCACCGTGTAGTTCAGGTCGAGCTGCCTCAAGATCAACCGCAGCGACTGCCGCAAAGGCACGCCTTCCAGATTCAACGTGATCGGCGACTGCAGCGTCTTCTCCGCTTCCAGCAACCCCGCCGGGTCCACGTAGATCGGAATCCCACCCGGCATCTCCGTCGTCTGGGTCGCCGACTGAATGTACTTCAGCACGTCCTCCAGCGGCGTCTCCTGAGTGAACGGCATCGAAAGCGGTTCCTTCAGCTTCTGCTGAATCGCCAGCGTTCGCGAGTCCTGTGCCTCCAACGACGTCGATTCATACTGCCGAATCCGCTTCTCCGAAATCTCACGCCAGTGGTCCGCAGGCGGATACTCGATCGTGATCGTGTCCGGGAACGGAACCGCCGCCCGGTCCACGTCCTGCAGAGTCAGCATGAAACGGTATTCCTTCAGCTCTTCAAACTGGAGCGCCTGAGCCAGAAATCCCTCATACTGCGACTTCGCAATGCCCGCCCAGGGTGTTACCGTCCAGGGCTTCAAAGCCCGCGCCTGCTGAGCCACAAGTCGCGCGTCGAAGAACGGCGCGGTCGCTGCCGCGATGTTGCCACTGCCACCATTGAACAGAACGTTATAAACGCCCTTGCTCATCAACGCGTCAAACTGGTCCATCAACGCCTTGACCGTGTATTCGATGCGCTCCGCCTGGGCCAAATCACGCATCTGCTGCTCGGCCGCACCACGAAGCCGATACTGCTCCGCCTGCTCGAGCTCAAGCTCCTCCTCGCGTCGAACCGTCGACAGAATCTGAGCCTGAAGCTCACGAGTCAACTGCCGCCGAACCGACTCCGGAACGCGATCCGCCGTCGAGAGCGAATTCACCCCCAGCCGAAGCGTGTCCAGGGCCGACTGCGCGTTTCCCGCGTTCAAATAATCCCGCGCCCGTTGCTGACGCTCGCGAATGTCGTTCGTCAACTGCTGAACCACCACCCGCTCCGCCTGCACTTGCGCGTCCAGAGTCGCCGACGTGCTCGGCTCATCCACCGCGGCCCCTTCACCCGTCCCAGGTGCCGGAGGCGGCGGAGTCCTCGGCTGGTCCTGCAAGGCCACCAGTCGAATCTCGTCCTGCTTCGCCAGACTCTGAGCCGCCGCATTTTGCGGATCCAGCTCCAGCGCCTTGCTCAAAAACGACGCCGCTTCCCCGCGGTGCCCCTGCGCCAGCGCCTGTTGCGCCAGCCCCACAAGTTGATCACTCACCGGCGGCTCATCCGCCAGGCAGAAGCCCGCCGGCGCCATCAGTCCGGTCAGGACCAGCGGCGCGACGCCTCTCCACGGTCGCCTGGTTCGGGTCATTGTGCATACTCCGAAGAACGTAAAGGGGGGGGCCGGTCTCGTCGAAAAACCGCTACCGCGGGATTCGTCGTCTCGTTTGTCAAAACATCTACGGGCAACTCAGCAGGCTCGCTCGCAATCTCCGGGCTAACCCTCACAGGCCCGCCCCCGACCGCGATCCACGCACCATCGGCGCGCCGACCTGTCTGCGTTCATTATGTCATACAGACAGCGACGCTCCAAACCCGTCCCATTTCCTTGCCGCCCGGTTTGGTTGACAACGGTGCAGACTTGTCCTAAGCCACTAATGACGGAACCGCATCGGAGCGAAGAGGCCAGGCGGGTCGATCCCAGCTTCAGAGAGCCGGGCCATTCTCCCAAGTCGCCGTGTCCCCTTTCGGGATCTCCAAATCATGTCCGACAACCCGCAGACGCCGCCACCCACCCCCGTATTCAATTTCGACGCCTATCCCCCCGACACCTGCTTCTACGACCGTCGCGAAGGCCGCGACCGCCGCGCCGAATCCGAACCCGCGCCCCAACCCGCTGCTCCCGCCCCCGAGCGCCGCGCCAAGACTGAACGCCGAAAGCGCGTCGACCCCACCACCTTCGAACGCCAATACTCCGACGAAGAACTCGACTTCATGAACGCCATGCAAGCGTTCAAGCAACGCACCGGCAAGTCCTTCCCCTCCTACGCCGAGGTCCTCGCCGTCGCCCGCGCCCAGGGCTACCTCAAAACCGGCCCCACCAACGAAATCAACCACGCCTTCGGCAACGGCTGATCCACCCGCATCCTCGCGCCTGTACCCCTCGCCGACTCCCTCGACCCAAAGCCGCGATCCTGACTTTCCCAAACCTATCGACCCTCCGGTCGTTCGGTTCCGCTACGAATTAGCCCGTAGTCATCCCCGCGCCGGCGGGGATCCAGTCCGAGAGAGGAAGTCATCCCCGCGCAGGCGGCGCTTCAGTGCGAGACAACGAAGTCATCCCCGTGCAGGCGGGGATCCAGTGCGAGAGAGGAAGTCATCCCCGCGCAGGCGGGGAACCAGTGCGAGGAAAGATGTCATCCCCGCGCACGCGGGGAACCAGTGCGAGAGAGGAAGTCCTCCCCGCGCAGGCGGGGATCCAGTGCGAGCGCGGCGAATCCTAGTAATTCCCGTCTGCGTAGGGAAAACCTCCGCGGAGCCAGACGATCTGAAGCTCAATAACCGGCGATTCCTACTCAGTAATCGAGCCACCCCAACAGACCTGAAGAAAGAAACCCTCGACCACGCCCTCCATCCCGAAATCACAACCGTCCAGTCCTGTCTGGGCTGCCTATCGTGACAGTTCCTCCATGATGTCGAGGACCCTGCTTACAATCGAGCAGTGGGAGAGCCTCAAATCGCATCAAGCCGCCGCCAGATCCTTCCCGCCTGGGCAACTCGTCGCAGCCCTGGCCATCTCCGCCAAGCTCGCCTCGGGCATGGGCGACAAGGCATGAGGATTGGCGTAAGGTCTCTGAGACATGGAACCCACCACTATCGGCCAGCTCTTGCATTGGTCCTACGCCAACCTCGCCATGGCGCATGCCGCCGTCTCCTCGAAGGCCCAAGCCTACGGCCGAACCCATTTCATCATCCGTGCTCGGCTCTACGCCGGTTTGAACAAGCAAACCATGAACATCGGCCCACTCGCCGCCGACGACCGCCTCAAAATGATCCTCCCCCAATCCTGCTGCTACTGCGGCGGAAAAGACCACCTTTCGGTCGACCACCTCATCCCGACCAGCCGCGGCGGACCCAACACAGGCGACAACCTCGTCTGGGCCTGCCGCCCGTGTAACAGTTCCAAAAACGCAAAAGACGTCCTCGAATGGCTTGCGGCTCAAGGAGTGTTTCCTCCGATCCTGCTTCTGCGCCGCTATCTCAAGCTTTCCATCGAAATATGCCGCGAGCGGAGCCTAATGGATGTTCCACTCGCCGACGCCCCCGAGCTTCCCTTCGCTCTCTCCGCGATCCCACGCCTTTATCCCGCACCCGCCCAACTGAAACTCTGGGTAGTCGATCTCGATTGACCCCACCCACCAGCTCGCGAATCCAGCCAGTTTCCAGGAATCCATCGACAGGACTACGGTAATGCCTCGTCCCGACCCCTCTCGCCAAATACCCCAGATCAAGGCCGTTCCCAAACCGCCAGGAAGCATTTTCCTCACCAACAAGTTCCAATAAGGAGTAACCAAACGCCCCGACCCGCCGAGACCCCGCAATGCGGCCTCCCCCGACCACCTCACAAGCTCTCCTCACCCCCCGCCGCATACGCCTGATCCTTGCCGGCACCACGCTCGTGCTGACCCTTCTGGTCCTTCCCGACTGGTTCAAGGTATTCGTACCCGAACACCAACTCCGCAAGTTCCTGCTCTCGGCCCTCTCCGTCGCCGAGCCTGCCTATACAACCGCCCTCGCTCTCGTCGCCGCCGGACTCGCAACGTCCATCACGCTCGTCACTCGCGCTCGACGCCGACGCAAACCCCGCCCACTCGCTGCCCGATCGCTTCTCCTGTTCTGCTCCTGCTTACTCGCGTTCATGATGGCAGAGGCCGTCACCGGAGCCTGGCGCGCATGGGTCCACCGCATCCCACCTTTGCCCGCTTTCTCCAGCCAGTTCGAGACGCATGACCCGAGCACTCTCGAAGTCGCCGTCATCGGCGGCTCAAGCGCCTACGGCCTCCCCTTCGAAAAATGGCTTTCGACCGGCCACATCGTCGCCTGGAAGCTTCAGGAGATCTTCCCAGGCCGCAAGGTCCGACTCGACATCCTCGCCGAGCCAGGCGTCCACCTCGAACGAATGCACCAAAAGCTCGCCGCCCACCCGCGCAAGCCCGATCTCTTGCTCGTTTACTCAGGTCACAATGAGTTCACCTACCGCTTCCGATGGTCGCGCTCCGTCCCGCACTATATCGACGACGCGCCCCCCTTCGACCCGCGCCGCGCCCTCCGCGACTGGATCGGCCGCATCTCCCCCATCTGCGCCACCATCCGCGACGCCGTCGAGGCCAACGGCCTTGGCGAACCCCCACCCCCCGAAGTCACACGCACCCTCGTCGACGTCCCCGCCTTCACGCCTCAGGAATACCAGGATCGTCTCAACGACTTCCGTCGCCGCCTCGACGCGATCGTCACCCATTGCGAGCGAATCGGCACCATCCCCGTCCTCCTGATCCCCCCCGGCAACGACGCCGATTTCGAGCCGAACCGCTCCCTGCTCCCGCCCGGCACCCCAAGAGCCGATCGGGAGGCGTTCGCCCGCGCTTTTCAACAAATCCGCCAATCCGAACACGATGACCCACCGGCAGCGATCGTGGCCTACCGGGCCTTGTTGTCCACATACCCCGACTTCGCCGAAACGCACTACCGCCTTGGAAGTCTCCTCAGGAACGCAGGCGACCTCGACCAGGCCGCACACCACTTCCGCGCCGCCCGCAACCTCGATGGTCTCCCCATGCGCTGCCCCAGCGATTTCCAGCAAGTCCATCGCGAAGTCGCCGCGCGTCACTCGAGTGCCATTCTCATCGACGGCGAAGCCGCAATCGCCGAATCCAGCCCCAGCGGCTTGCTCGACGATTCCTTCTTCCTCGACGCCATGCACCCGAACCTCCAGGGTCACGCCCGCCTCGCCCAGGCCATTCTCGACGGCCTAAAAACCCGCCACGCCCTGGGCTGGCCCCAGGACACCCCGACCCCCAGCGTCGACCCCGCCCAATCCGCCGCCCACTTCGGCCTCGGACCCCAGGCCTGGATCACCGCCTGCGAATGGGGGGCCTCCTTCTACCGCCTCACCGCCTACATCCGCTTCGACCCAACCCACCGCCTCCTCCAACTCGAACGCTACCGACAAGCTGCAAAAACCATCGCCGCAGGCAGCGACCCAAAGGATTCCGGCCTACCAGGCATCGGCGTCGAGTAGTCGGTAGTCGGTAGGGTGCGTCAGCGGGCCTCAGCCCGCGCAACGCACCTTTCAACTCCCCCCGGGGCGGCCGCCCCCCCCCCGAGACCGCATCGTCTCCACGGCCGCCCCTCGACCAACTCCCACGCTACTCTCACGCTCTCAACGCCGAACCGGCCCGGTCTGAACAAGGATCCGGCCCCACGCCACCAGGGCCTGACCTGTCAGCCGAACCGCCGTCGCCACCTCACTCGTCCGGCCTTCCCCCTCGACCCGCTCCTCGGCCGCCGTCTCAACGGCCACAACCGCCGGGGCAGGGGCCTCCCCAATCCCGTCATTCAACTCGTTCAGCTCATAAGCCAACCCCGGATAGAGCGGCTCCGGCATCGAAGGGCTCACAAGCGTTGTGGAAACCGCCTCCGGCTCGCGAACCACCTCAATCAATTCCGCCTCAACCGCCGGCGGCGGCAGAATCGCCTCCTCAACAACCGTGCGATCCATCAAAAACTCATCAAGAATCGAATCCACAGCCACCAGAAACGCCGCGTCGGGATCAGCCTCCACCACCGTATCAACCACAATCACCTCCTCGGGAGTCGCCTCGACAACCTCCTCAACCGCACAAATCTGGCTGTACCCAGCCGATTCCTTCGCCCCGTCCGTGCAGCTCATCTCCGTTGCCTCAACCATCGCCACCGACTCCGTCCCCCCGATGCACCCATTCCAGGGCCAGCCCACCAGCGCGTCCTCGGGCGTCTCCTCCGTCGCCGTAACGACAACCGCCTCAACCGGTGCCGTCGCGCATTCCGCGCCAATCGGACCAATCTCCACCAACGCGCCCAGCAACCCCACTCCCAGCGTCGACCCCATCGGGACCGCGCGGCTTCCCTCATCACTCCCATGCAGCGTCGCCTGATTCAACCCAAGGCACGCCACCACGCCAACTAGCAACATGCGAAGAGCCATGTGGCTTCTCCTCTCGCGTTCTCGCTCTGGGGATGCCGGCAAGGTGTCCGCGACACCTCGCCCCAATCTCAACACTCCACCGCGACCCTGACGGTCACGTAAGCACGACTCATTTGTTAAACACTATCGACGAGGCTAAACAAGCCCTTTAGGGGGTTTCGCAAAAATGAGGGCTTTCGGTGCTTCTTTTCCATTGCGTTGACTTGGCCGCCCCTCCATTTTCCAGTTGCCCCCAACCCGCTTTTCCGTACCATCCCCTCCAGGTCGCGCGTCTCCGTTCCCGTCGCCGAGGTTCGTTCCATCATGGGTAAATCCGTCCTGGTCACCGGCGCGAGCGGCTTCATCGGCAGTCACCTGGTCGAGCATCTGGTCGAGCAGGGGCACCGCGTCCGCGCCTTCGTCCGCTACAACGGACGAGACGACCGAGGCCACCTCGACCGTATCGCACCCCACCTCCGCTCTCAGGTCGAAGTCCACCGCGGTGATCTCAAGGACCCCGTCGCCGTGCGCAACGCCGTCCACGGCCGCGAATGGGTCCTTCATCTGGGAGCATTGATCGCCATCCCCTACTCGTACATCAACCCCCTCGACGTCGTGCAAACCAACGTCGAAGGCACAGCCCACATCCTCGACGCCTGCCGCGCCAGTGACACCCTCGAGCGCGTCATCCTCACCTCAACCTCCGAGGTCTACGGCACCGCCCTCTACGTCCCCATCGACGAAAAACATCCCCTCCAGGGCCAGTCCCCCTACGCCGCTACCAAAATCGGTGCCGACGCCCTCGGCCTCAGCTACCACAAATCCTTCAATCTCCCCGTCGCCATCCTCCGTCCCTTCAACACCTTCGGCCCTCGCCAGTCCGCCCGCGCGGTCATCCCGACAATCATCTCCCAGGCCGTCGCCGGCTCCACCGTCCGCCTCGGCAGCCTCGACCCCCGCCGCGACCTCACCTACGTCAAGGACACCGCCGCCGCCTTCGCCGACATTGC
>JBGSYY010000428.1:0-12990 GCA_041750675.1 Isosphaeraceae bacterium
ATTTCCTTTCCGACATGGCCTGCGGACTGGCCGGCTCCCTCGGCATAGGCGCCAGCGCCAATCTCGCGTTCGACGCCTCCGGTGTCGTTCGTGTCGCCCTCTTCGACGCCGCCCACGGAACCGCCCCGGACATCGCCGGCAAAAACCTCGCCAACCCCACCGCCATCTTCCTCGCCCTCGTCCTCCTCCTCTACCAGCTCGGCGAAACGACAGTCGCCAAGGCCATCAAGGACAGCACCCTCGACCTCCTCCGAAAAGGCACCCGCACCGGCGACCTCGGCGGCAAGGAAACCACCACCACCTTCACCACCGCCGTCGCCGAAGAAGTCCGCACCCGCCTCGGCACAACCGCCTGATCTCAGCAGCGTAGCCTTGGTAAAGATATCTTCTTATCTGGGTGCCACTGGCTTTGCCAGTGTTTTGGATTTTCGACAGCTTCTCGGCCAGGGTATCTACGGCAGCCCGTGAAAACCAAACCCCGGCCGGTTTGGTTCCATCAACCCAGAACCTCGACGATGTGGCACTGGCACCCTCCACTTCTTACGATCCAAATCACAGCAACGGATATCTGCCACCATCTCGACCACGGAGTCGAGCGAGCATGCCCCACCGCAAAACCGTCCGCCGCGTCCACGAACCGGGGCACCTCCACGAATTGACCTTCTCCTGCTACCGACGTCTGCCACTCCTCACCAATCACGACTGGCGAGGCCGACTGGCCCGCAGCCTCGACGCGGCCAGTACCCAGACGGGAGTTCATCTGGTCGCCTTCATCTTCATGCCCGAGCACGTCCACCTGCTCGTCCTGCCGACCCGGCCAGGCTCCTCGTCAATCTCCGAATACCTCTCCCGGATCAAGCAACCCTTCTCACGAGAAATCAAGGCGATCCTGGAACAAGTCCGGTCGCCCCTTCTTGCGCGTCTGACCGTCCGCGAACGCCCGGAAAGAACGTGCTTCCGCTTCTGGCAGGAAGGCGGCGGCTACGATCGAAACCTCTTCACGCCCCAGGCGATCCGGGCAAGCCTGGATTACCTCCACGCCAACCCCGTGCGTCGAGGCTTATGCCGCCGAGCCATCGACTGGCACTGGTCCTCCGCGCGATACTACGAGAACGATCCACCCGGCGCGCAAGAACCGGACCTCCCCCGAATCGACGGCCTACCCCCGGACGCCCTGGCCTAGAACGCTCCGAAAAACCAAGACACTGGCAAAGCCAGTGGCACCCATTCATTGAACCAACCTCGCCAGTGCCACCCCGCCCGGCAATACCGGAGCCCGACCGCGAAAAGGTCCGAGTATGCCACGACTGGCTTGCAAGCCAACTTCCAGACTAGGCTAAGTGACGAGGGCACTTGGTGCAATAACGTTCACTTGAACGTGGATCCGGATTCATGACAATGCTCATATTCCCTGTAATCAAAGGTTTTTATAGTCCGGACGTTGAGCACTTACCCAACTGGGTGCCGTCACGGGATCAAGACGTCTTCGTCAATATCGAGCTGTCAATCGGCACGAAGGACCGTGACGGCACCGATATCTTTCAGGTCGTCGTGGCGACTCCTGAGGCAATTCGCAAACGAATAGACAAGATGGGCGGTCTGTTATCAGGCCGGGGCCTTCTTGTCGTCGCTCATTATGATTGGAAGGAGATCTTTCGCCATTGCCAGAATCTCGTGACGCATAGTGGCGGCGACACATGGAGCCAGATTTGCGAACATTTGTCCCGACACTTTCTCTGGGAGTTCGAGAATTATGTCGAATCCCGAGAGGAGAAAAGGGGAGAGAAGGAGACATTCCAATAGTGTTCGCGGGTGGCCCCGGTTGCTTCAACCATCCCTTTCAATGGACTTTCCTCGGAGTTCAATGGGGGCGTGGGAAGCCTGGGCGATTTAAGGATGTCCAAAGCGGGCGATTTGCCCCGTTTTTCGGGACTTCGCGGCGGGGTGGCACCTTACGCCGTTAACCTTCTTTGATGCTCATAGGCGAAAAGTCTTGATGCGACATGGGGTTGTGGCCAGCATTTCTGTTGGACAGCAGAAACCACACGGCTCAACCACCCGAGGAGTTCGGGCATGTCGCACCAAGACACGGATCGTCTTAACGCCTCCACTCCCCGGCATCAAGACCTCGCGCGGGTCCTCAACGCGCTTCTGGAGCCGGTGAGGTGGAAGGCGTTGGCCTTCCGCCCCGACTGCACCTGGACACCGCTCGCGTTGGCCGCCGCGGCGCTGCTCTGGGCCTGGTCCGACGAATCGACGCTCGTCGATCGTTTCGTCCAGGCCCGCCACCTGGTGGCCGGCCTCACGACCCGACGCCGGCCGCCGGCGACGACCTACCAAGCGTTCCTCAAGATGCTCCGACGCTGGACCGGCGTGCTCACCCTCCGGCTCATCGACGCCTTCCGCCTACGGATGCGCACCGATCTGGCCGCACGGTTCCTGATCCACGGCTTTTGCCTCTTCGCCGTCGACGGCAGTCGGCTGGGCTTGCCTCGCACGCAATCCCACGAGCAACGGTTTTCGCCCGCTTCGGTGCGACGCACGACGCGCTCGAAGGGGTCGAAACGTCGGCGTCGCCGCGCACCAAGCCGAACCCGCCGCGATCCGCGTGGCCGCGCCAAGAAGAGCAATAACCCGCAGATGTGGCTGACGACGCTCTACCACCTGGGAACGAACTTGCCCTGGGACTGGCGGACCGGCCCCAGCGACAGCAGCGAACGCGACCATTTTGTTCAGATGATCGACACGTTGCCCAATTCGGCGCTGGTCACCGCCGACGCGGGATTCGCCGGATACCACGTCTGGAGGACGCTGATCGCCAGCGGGCGGCACCTGCTGATCCGGGTCGGATCGAACGTGCGTTTGCTCAAGAAATTGGGGGTTTACCAAGAAACGCGGGGGCGGGTCTACCTCTGGCCGGACCGCGAAGCGGCGCGAAACCAACCGCCGCTGGTGCTGCGGCTTGTGGTGGCGCACGGCGGCCGGCATCCGGTCTACCTGGTGACTTCGGTGCTGGAAGAGGCCGCCCTGTCGGACCAGCAGGTGGTGGAGATTTACGGGCTGCGCTGGGGAGTGGAGTTGTTCTACCGTCATTTCAAGCAGACCTTCCAGCGGCGAAAACTGCGGAGCCACACGGCGGACCACGCCGAGTTGGAGGCGACCTGGTCGTTGCTGGGGCTGTGGGCGATGACGCTGCACATGGAAATGGAATGCGCGTGCGAGCGAATCCCGGCGCGGCAGCTGAGCGTGGCCCGAATGCTACGTGCCTATCGCCGTTCGATGCGGGGCGACCGAGAGGGCCCGTACGTGGGAGCGACGCGGCACGAGCAACTCGTGCAGGCGGTGATTGACCCCTACAAACGGTCTCACAAAGCCAGCCGCGATTACCCGTGCCAGAAGCCGATCCGTGTGATCGGTCCACCACAAATCCAGAACGCGACACAAGTTCAGATCAAGAAAGCCCGAGACTTGAGAGATCAGAATGTGTTAGGGTTAACGGCGTAAGGTGCCACTGGCCTTGCCAGTGTCCTGGTTTTCCGGAGCGTTCTCGACCAGGGCATTCAGCAGGCGGCCATAGTTTCGCGGGTGGCCCCATGTGTCCTCAAACGTGGTGGCGAAGCCACAAGTGGTCTCCCTCGCCCGCCACTCAACCCTGTGTCGCTCCGCGTCTCCCGTTGAAGCCACCGGAGCCACCCGCGGACGGTGCTCGTGGGACTGGGTCAACCAGATGCTCGCGCGGTACCCGCTGCCCCCGCCGATCGCGATCCATTCGGTCTGTCGTCCCGTGGCGGGATCATGACATGACGAGCCGTATGCGTAAAAGCGCACGTACGGATCTGTGGGAGCCCGGGGGGAGCGATCCCCCTGGGCGACCCGGCCCGGGGGTTTCCCTCGTTCCAATTCACGGCTTGAAGTAGCCGAACCCCTCTTGCTGCTTGCGAATGACCTCGACCGCACCGGATGGAGTGGTCGTCACGCCGGGGATAAGGGTTTCCTTCGGGATCGACTTGTCCCGCAAGGTGTTCTCACACGCCACGAACCGGACGCCCTCCTTGATGAGTCGGGCCACCTCGTCCGCGTGTTCGCTCTTGTCCCTTACCAGAAGCCCAATCCCGCCGCCGTGACAAACGACAACGATCTCTGCTCCCTTTTCTTGCTTCAAGATGTTGGCGACGTTTTTTAGTCCGTGTTTCTGCCGTTCGCTGTCGGCGAAGTTGACGTGAATGACAGCCTGCAACATAGATTTTCGTCCTTCGGGGGCCGTGGCACGATCTTGCGAGTCGCCTCGCAACCCCAGCCCGACGGTGAGGCCGACGGCGACCAGGGCCAACAAAATGAAACGCTTCATCAAATTTCCCTCGTTCGGATAGCTTGTCACTTTGGTTTGGTCATGGCGACCTTCTCGATGCGGCCGTTAGGGGGTGTGGTGACCGGCGAGTTCTTCTCGAACCAGCGTCGTATCGTCTCGTACTGAGAGCCGTGCTCGGCCTGCTTCTGGCCCTTCGTCAGCGTCCGGTAGTTGTGTCCGCCGCCGGCCATCATCGTGTTCGTGACAACGGTGTACTCTGCCATCGGCTCCCACTTTCCCCCGACTCGCTCGACGTGCCAAACCCGCTGCCCATTTGCAAGCGCCGGGTCGTACCGGAACCTGATGCCGCCCACCTGGATCATACCGCCAACCTTCATGGCATGGTTGTCCGTGAATGTGTTCTCGACAGCCTGCTCCAACACCTCTATGACCTGCGCACCCGACAGTCGCATCGTGACCACTTTGCCTTCGTGCGGCACCATCTGCCGCAACTGCGCGGCGGTGATCGGGCCGGCTGGGATCGCTACCCCGTACCCGACGCCGGGCAGCAGGGCTACATCGGCCCCGGTCTGCTCTCGGAGGATGTCAGCGAACAGCGAGTCGATGGGCGACTCCTCGTCACGCTTGCGGGCCTCCTGGCCGGCGAGCGTCTGCGCCCGGACCAGCCACCCGTCCGCCTTGCCGACGACCTCGTCCATCGCCTTGCGGTGCGGTTCCAGCAGACCCTTCAGTAACCGCTCGGCATCGGCGTCGGCCTCCACTTTGTCATGATCCAGAAGGGTGAGGGAACAGCGATGGGCCGTGACCTTACCCCCCTCGACGGCCAACTCCAGACGGCCGAGATCGGAGCCGTGCGCCCCCGCCTGGACGATCAGCGTGGTGCCCACCTTCTCAGCCTTGAGCATCCGGTTGTGGCTGTGACCGCCCACGATTACGTCGATCCCCTCGACCGCCTCGGCGAGAGCCTTGTCGCCGCCCAACCCGAGGTGAGAGAGGATCACGATCAGTTCGGCTCCGTCGTTCCGCATCTTCGGCAGGTAGTGTTTGACGGCGGGGACGGGGTCTTGGAACACGACCTCGGCCACGTTCTTCGCCGCCGTCGTCCAAGCCGTCTTCGGATAGGCCAGCCCGAGGATGCCGACCGCCATGCCGCCGACCTTCTTGACGATGTAGGGCTTGGCGAATGGCTTGCTCCCCTTCACCTCGATCAGGTTGGCGGCAAGGACAGTGAAGGTGGCGTCCTTCATGCGCTGCCGAAGCACAGCGGTGCCGAAGTCCGGTTCGTGGTTCCCGATGGACATCGCGTCGTAACCCAGGTGGTTCAGGGCTTCTACCATCGCCCTGCCTTCCGTCAGGTCGGCGATCATCGAGTCGCCGAGGAGGTCGCCGGCGTCCAGTAGGAGGGCGTCTCGCGCTTCCTTCCTGGCCTTCGCGATGGCCCCGGCCAGCCGACCAAGCCCGCCGACCGTCTTGTCCTTCAGGTCGTCCTCCCACCCCTTCCAGGCGGTCAGGTGACCGTGGATGTCGTTGGTGTGCAGGATAGTCAACGTCGTCGCCCGACCCCGGTTGGCGCTCGCCTCACGGTTGCCCATGCCCAATAGCCCAAAAACAGCTCCGCCGGCACCATGCAGAAACGCTCTCCGACTCATCGCCTTGACTCCCTAGGACGCAGGGTGGTCGGCCACCGGCCAGTCATCCAGTGGCTACCACCGGGTTCAAGTCAGGTCCGTGTCCGTCCACTTGTTCCGCACTTCGCCGATTCGAACACCGATCCCTTGTACGGCCACTCGGACGGCAGCTTCGCCAGCCGCATCGCGATCAAATTTGATCCGCAATATACCCACAGAAAGTGCCGCAGTTTCCAGTACCTCGGTGATTCTCTTCGCTCGCAATTCGACCGTGCGCACCTGCCGAGCATGCATCGGTTCCGTCTTGAGCAATAAGTGCCCGAACCATACTTCACCGATCGACAGTCAGCGGGGGCAAAGTGGCCGCGGATCGGGCCGGAATCCTTGCCGTTGCCGTCCCGAAGGTGTGCGGACTCGATCCCGTCGTACTCGCTCAGAAAGTCGCCGAGTCGCTGCACGCACGCATCACGAGCGTCCGGCAGTGCGGGCAACAACAGAGCGGTGTCGATTCGCATCATCCCAGTCATGCGATTCAATCAATTAAGCGGATGAAAGAGTTCGTATGTCTTGTAGCCGCCTCCCAGGTTCACTGCGGAGTAATCACCTTGCAGCAGAATGCGGGTCGCCAGGTAGCCTCGCTGTCCCACCTGACAATAGGTGGCAATCCGTCGGTCACGGGGGAGTTCGCCCAGGCGGGACCGCAGGTCATCCACCGGGATGTTCACGGCTCCAGGGATGTGGCCCGAAGCAAATTCCTGCGGCGTGCGAACGTCCATCAAAAAAGGTCGGTCGGCAGTTGGAGTTGCCAAGACCGCCTCGACATCGGCCTGCGGATGATCTCCACGAAGCAATCCGCCAGCGACGAAGCCAGCCATGTTGATCGGGTCCTTGGCCGATCCGTATTGCGGCGCATAGCCGAGCTCCATCTCCTCTAGGTCGAAGACGGTCATACCGGCTTGAATCGCCACGGACAGAATATCGATACGCTTATCCACACCAGCCCCGCCCACGGCCTGCGCCCCCAGAACCAGACCCGTTGTCGGATCGAAGAGCAGTTTCAGCGTCATCACTTCGCCACCGGGGTAATACCCGGCGTGATGCGCTGGATGAACGTAGACCTTGGAAAACGCTCGATTGGCTCGCCGCAGGACTTTTTCAGAAGCCCCCGTCATCGCTGCCGTGAGATCAAACACGGCGACGATCGCTGTTCCTTGCGTTCCCCGATACTGCGACGCCCGCCCAAAGACGTTGTCGGCAGCAATACGTCCCTGTCGATTTGCTGGCCCAGCAAGAGGAATCTGAGTCGGCTCGCCCGTCACCACGTCCTTGACCTCAATCGCGTCTCCAACCGCATAGATACTCGGGTCGCTCGTTTGCAGCAGTTCGTTAACTCGGATTCCACCGCGAGGCCCAACTTCGAGTCCCGCATCAACAGCCAGCTTGCTTTCCGGGCGTACTCCCACTCCCAGGATGACCAGTTGGGCGGGGAGTCGTTGACCGGAATTCAAGCAGACGACCAACCCCTCGGAACTTTGCTCCAACGCTTCAGCAGTTTGGCCGAGAAGTAACGTGACGCCCTTGCTCGCCAATTCTTGAACGATAGGCGTAACCATCTCCTTATCAAACGGCGCAAGTATCTGCTCATTCTTCTCGACCACCGTGGTCGAAATTCCGCGCCGAACAAGGTTCTCCGCGACTTCAAGACTAATGAAGCCACCTCCCAAGAGCACGGCCTGCTTCACGCCGCGCTCCACTCGCTCCACGATTCGGTCGGTGTCTTGCAAGTCTCGAAGCGTAAACACGCCGGGCAAGTCTACGCCGAGAATTGAAGGACGGACGGGAGCCGCGCCCGTTGCGAGGATCAGCTTGTCGTAGGTTTCAGTGTATTCTTTTCCCGACGCGAGGTCATGAACGCGAACCGTCTTTGAAGTGCGGTCGATAGCTTCAACCGACGACAAAATTCTTAAGTCGAGTCGGAAGCGGGCACGCAACAGTTCGGGCTCCACTACGAGCAACTGTTCTCTCTCAGCGATCTCGCCGCCAATATAATAAGGCAGCCCGCAGTTTGCGAACGACACATCCGGCCCACGTTCAAATAGGATTATATGGGCGTCTTCCGAGAGTCGCCGTGCACGAGCGGCTGCGGAAGCTCCACCCGCCACGCCACCAACAATGAGTAGTTTCATCATCACAATGCTCTCAGTCATGAGTTGGCCGAAGTTGCATTCACTGTCGACGCGACCACACTCTCCACGGGACATAGTTCTGAGAGTTCCTTGGGACGTATCGCCGCGTGCACGTCATTGAACATGATCGTTCCATCAGCCGTCAGCGCTTTTGTCGATGGACCTGCGGGTAAGGCGAACAGCGCTTCGGAAGCGAACACTCGCTGGGCAGACTGTAAGCAACTTCACTCAGCGACGCGAAGCCCAGTACGCGACTGCTTCTGCCTCAAGACGCGCAAGCCGCGTGTAATAATCCGGGAATTCCTTCAGGTGTGCCCAGGCGATCTTGCCGGTCAGGACGAGATCGTCATTGGTGACGTTCGTCTCAGGATCGTGCGTACCGTGCTCGAACTCCACTTCAAGGCCGCGCCTAAATTCTTCCCCATCGATTCCTTCCCAATTGGTGCCAAGCATGCTGCCAATCTGATTCGCTTCATCAGTAGTGACTCTTCGCTTGATCAATTTCGGCCCCCTTTCAAAGCGGCTTCTTCGAAAAATACCAGTCCGTGTACTCATACCCCTCGCCCGATCGGGTTTCCGCGTCTTGCGTGGTCTGCGGCGGCGGAACGATGACTTTGTCGCCGGGCTGCCAGCCTTCGGGCGTGGCGATCCCGTACTTGTCCGACGTCTGCATGGCGGTCACCAATCGGACAAATTCCGAAATAGACCGACCATTGCTCATCGGGTAGTAAACCATCGCTCGCAGGATGCTCTTGTCGTCGATGAAGAACGTTGAGCGGACAGCCGATGTATCGCTCGCGCCGGGCTGGATCATTCCGTAAGCGTGCGCTACTTTCATCGACAGGTCTTCAATAATCGGAAATGGAACGTCAATCCCGAAGTTCTGTTTGATGTTGCGTACCCAGGCGATGTGGGAGTATGTGCTGTCGATCGATAGACCCAACAGCTCGCAATTCAGCTTCTGAAACTCCGGGTATGCTTTGGTGAAACCGATGAACTCAGTCGTGCAGACGGGAGTGAAATCGGCGGGATGCGAGAAGAGAATCAGCCATTTCCCCTGATAGTCCGAGAGCCTTTTCATCCCGTGGGTCGTCTTGGCTTCAAACTCGGGGGCCGGTTCGTTGAGGCGGGGTAATTGCTCTGTGTTGTTCATGGGAATTCAAGAGCATCTAACAAAATGGGGACAGTCACCTCGAAAATCGGAGCCTGCCCCATTTTGTCGGACGGTGTAAGCCATTGCTGGTCGGATGATCGGTGCTTGCGTCACGTTCAAGCTCGATTGACTTGAACTCACAGTTGTTGCATGTGGAGACGGTGCCCCTCTTGCTACTTGCCCGGCAAAGGGGTCATTTCCTGGGCGTGTTCGTCTCCGTCAATCAGCCGGTGGCTTCCACCGGGGTCAACTCAACTCCGTGTCCGTCCTCTTCTTTTGCTCCTTCGGCATCTGCACCTCGTAGCCGAGTGCCTTCCACGCCTTCCAACTGCCCGGAACGTTGTGAACGTCCTTGAAGCCCATCCGCAGGAGCAAACTGGTCGCGAGACTCGCCCGGTAACCACTGTCGCAGTACACGGCCACGGGCCTGGATTTGTCGAGACGTTCGGCTTTCTTGGGAAGTTCGGGCAGGAAGATGTACGTCGAGCCGGGGATGTACCCGTCCTGTCGCTCGCCAGGGGTCCGCACGTCCACAACCTGGATTTCTTTCGGCGGCAGGGCCGCTTTCACTTCGTGGACCGGCATCTGGTCCAGTTTGGCGATCGGCAGCCCGTCGTTGTTCCACTCCTCCATACCGCCGAGCAGGTAGCCGCCGAACTTGGTGTACCCAACCCGGATAAACTGCCGCAGCACCTCGGGCAGGTCGGTGTCCTGGCGGAGAACAAGGAAGATCGGCTTCTGCGGGTCGAGCATCCAGCCGGCCCAGATGGATAGTTCCGCCCGCGGCCCGATGTTCAGCGCGTTCGGAATGTGCCCGCCGCCGAACGCCAGCATCTGGCGATTATCCACCAACTGCACATCCCCTTTGCCGACGGCCCCTTCGAAAGCCCTCGGGGCCATCGGCGGACAGCTCGGCAGCCGTCCCAGCACCGCGGGCCCTTCGGCGTTCTCTTGCTTCAACCGCGGGTAGTACTTCGGCTCGGGCGGCGCGGTGAACAGGACGTACTCGACGAAAGCCGCCTCGTCCTTGAACTGGAGGGCCGGGTTGTTCTTCCGCTCGTAGCCGATGGTGGTGACAAGCCGGTCGCTGATGTTCGCCCCGCACGGCGAGCCGGCCCCGTGGGCCGGGTGGACGCGCACGTCGTCCGGCAACTGAAGGTAGAAGCCGTAGATCGAGTCGTAGAGCTGCTTGGCCAGGCCGCCGGTCTGGTCGTCACCCAGAAGATCCGGGCGACCCACCGAATTGGCGAACAGACAGTCCCCACTGAAGATGGCGAACGGCTGGTCGGGATGGTTATTCTCTGCGGCGAGGTAGGACATATGCTCCGGCGTGTGGCCGGGCGTGTGCTTGGCGGTCAGGATCACACGTCCAAGGTCGATCGTGTTGCCGTCTTTGAGCTTTTCGTGCGGGAACCCGTACTTCGGGCCGCCTTCGGCACTCACGCACACTTTGGCCGTCCCGGTGCGGTCGGCCAGTTCGAGACAGCCGGACACCAGGTCCGCGTGGATGTGCGTCTCCAGAGTGTGGGTGATGGTCAGCTTGTTCTTGCGGGCCAGTTCGACATAGATGTCGATGTCCCGGCGGGGGTCGATGACCGCGGCCTTGCCGGTCGCCTTGTCGCCGATCAGATACGACAGTTCGGCCACTCCCTCGGTCATGACCGCCTCGAAGATCATGCTTGCTGGCGGAGCGCTCTCCGGCTTGGAGTCCTCCGCGCCCAGGGTTCCCTTCGCCATAAAAACACCCCCCATGCCGATGCCACCCACTTCCGTGAGGAACTCTCGACGTGACCTTGTCATGATGAACTCCTGTGATTGTGCCAAACCTGAACCGGAGGCCCCCCGACGCAAAGCCGGGACCGCACCTCCACTGCCACCGAGCGAAATCGCTCTGGCCAATCGCCTCAACGGGCTGAAAGAACCAGATACTCGAGGTTCATTCCGAGGAACCGACGCCGACGCCGACGCCGACGCCGCTCTCGATTGCTCGATTCGACTCCACCGTGGATTTACCCCGGCGCGCGAAGATGACGAACGCCATGAGGCCAGCACTCAACAACCCGGCGATCCACAGCCACGGCGAGGTGCCGGTTGCGCCGGGGAGGGTGATCTTGCCCATGTCGCCAAGCCCCTTGATCACGGGCTGGAGTGCCGGGTAGGCGGCGACGACGGCGAGCGCCCCGGCCAGCATGCCTAATACGCCGACCATCGCATCCGGCTTTCCTTCCCCGCACGCCGCCACGCCCGTTCCGGGGCAGTAGCCGAGCACGGCCATGCCGACCCCGAAGCACACGCCGCCCAGCAGCACGCCCGCAAGCAGAAACGGTTTGACATGCAGGTTCGCGTGGCCAGAATCGACCAGGGCGTAGACACCCACGGACCCGACCACGACGGCGGTTCCCATGATCTTCACCACGGTCCAGTCCTTCAGGATGAACTGGCCGACGATGACCGAGAACTTCGCCACCCGTCCCTTCTGCAACAGGATGCCGAAAAGGATGCCCATCACCAGACCGAGCAGCAGGCGTTCGGGTGAATCAAACATGGCTCGCCCCCTTTCTCCCATAGACCGCGAGTGCGGTGACAGTTGCGGCGGCGAATAAGACGGCGGTGAAGACCCAACTCGACACCGCCAGTTGCAGGCAGCCGCTAATCCCGTGGCCGCTGGTACACCCGTCCGCCAGCCGCGCCCCAAAGAGCATCAGTGCCCCCGCGAAGAAGGCGGCGGTGAGCCGAAGCAGGACGCTCCCACCGAACCGCTCCCGCCACATGGCCGGGACGGCCTCGCTACCGCGGTCGCCCGAGAGCCAGGAACTGAGCCACGCCCCAACGAAGACGCCAAGGACAAGCATCCACCCCAGGCCGATCTTCGGCGACTTCCCTGCTTCGGCCTTCTTGGCGAAATACTCGTTGGTCTGCTCGACCTGAGGCGCCACGGCCTTTTCGATCAGGGCGGCGGAATGCTCGAACGCCGTCGAGATGCCCAGCGGGTTGTCAGCGACGGCGAAGGCGAACCAGCTCAGCACGCCGATCCCAATACCAACGACGTACGGCGACCACGACTTCATGGTCAACGGGTTTATCATGTCGTCCTCCGTCCCGGGAACTGTCGAGCAACGGCTTCCAGGGTTCGCGGCGAACCCCACCGAGAAGTCCCAGCGTGCGCAGTGCTAGAATTGAGCAACCACACGGTTGCATACCGAGAAGGGGCTTCCGATTACGTAATCAGTCGAGCAAATACTATGCCCAACAGGCAAAGGCGCCGGCGGCTGGCCCGGGCAAAGTGAATCCTCGAACGGTGCCCGGGTGACGCATGCCCCTCGACCTCGCCTCCGGCTCACTCTCCATGACCCTCACCCACCCTATTCACCCCAACGGCAACCGCAC
This sequence comes from Isosphaeraceae bacterium, assembly GCA_041750675.1. GTDB lineage: Bacteria > Planctomycetota > Planctomycetia > Isosphaerales > Isosphaeraceae > BPJS01. The sequence continues at coordinate 12,664 of JBGSYY010000428.1, forward strand.
GCTCGCCGGCTACACCACCGGCGCGAACAACCGCCTGACCGCCTCGCCGGGCTTCACATATACGTACAACCACGAAGGCAACCTCGCCACCAAGACCGAGACGGCCACCCGCTTGGTGACGCCTTATACATATGATCATCGCAACCGCATGACCGCCGCGACCACCAAGAACGCGAGCAACGTGACGGTCGCCTCGGCCAGCTTCAAGTACGACCCCCTCGACCGCCGCATCCGCACGACGTTCGACGTCAACGGGTCGGCCGCCGGCGGCGTGACGATCACCTGGACCGTCCACGACGGGCAGCACGCGTACGCCGACTTCACCGG
>JBGSYY010000429.1:0-10722 GCA_041750675.1 Isosphaeraceae bacterium
CGCCACCGATGGAGCGGCCTTAAGCGGCTGGCGACGATGGCCGTGGGCGCGGCCGCTCTGGTGGCCGTGGCGTACGTCTCGGCCGATCAACTGGGCCTGGGCCGGGCCAGCGTCGAGATGCCGCTGCTGGTGCCGGTGCGGCTGCAGGACCTTGATGTCACCGTCACCGAGCGCGGCAGCCTCGAAAGCGTGGTCACCGTTGATGGTATTTGTGAACTACAAGGCCAGCAGGTCAAGATCATCTTCCTCACGCCCGAGGGCAATCACGTCGAGAAGGGCGAGGTTGTCTGCAAGTTCGACTCCACCGAGGTCGACAAGAACATCGCCCAGCAGCAAATCAAGGTGAAGCAGGCTCAAGGCAAGGTCTCGACCTCAAAACAAGATATCGAGATTCAACGAAATGACGGCGAGAGCAAGGTCTCGGAAGCCAAGGTCGAATTGCGTCTGGCCGATCTGAACCTGGAGAAATATCAGAAGGGCGATTTCAAGGCCGAGCTGGCCGACGCCGAAGGAACGCTTTCTCAGAACACCCAGAAGCAGACCGAGGCGAATAACAAGCTCGACCAGTATCGCGACCTGGTGAAGAAAGGCTTCCGCAGCCTGGAGCAACTGCGAGCCTTGGAACAAGAATTAAGTCAATACGATTTCATGGTTCAGCGCGACAAGCTCAAGCTCCAGATCAAGAAGGACTACGACTACCAGCTCAAAACCGTCGAGCTGCAATCGAAGGTCGACCAGGCGCGAAGCAAGATCGACCGCACCCAGGCCACTCTGGAGGCCCAGCTCGCCAAGGCGACGGGCGAGTTCGAGGCCGCCGAGGCCACGGCCAACCTCGAAACGCAGCAGCTCGATGAGTTCACCGAGCAAAAGACCAAGACCGAGATCAAGGCCGAGCAATCCGGCGTGGTCGCCTACGCGAATGAGGCGTGGTACGACTCCAGCCGTCAGATCCGCGAAGGCGCGATGGTCTATAATCGTCAAAAAATCTTCAGCTTGCCCGATATGTCCAACATGCAAATTGTTGTGAACATTCATGAATCTCTCATCAAGAAGGTCAAGGTCGACCAGACGGCCGACATCCGCATCGACGCCTTCCCCAACCTTCGCCTTGTGGGCAGGGTCAAGAGCGTGGCCCAGCTCGCCGACTCCAACCGAATGTGGGACAACGGCGGCGCGAAGGTCTACAAGACGGTCGTCTCCATCGAGAAGATGCCCGATGAGGAACTGCGCCCGAGCATGACCGCCGAGGTCAAGATCCAGGTTCGCACCTTGCCCTCGGTTCTGGTCGTGCCGATCCAGGCCGTCGCGGAGCGGCGTGGACAGCATTTTGCCTTTGTCGCCAGCGCGCGGGGTGGTCTCGATCGACGCGAGGTCGCGATCGGCGACACCAACGAGAAGCTCGTCCAGGTGCTCACCGGACTCAAGGAGGGCGAGCTGGTCGCTCTCGACGCACGCAAGCGGCTCGACGCCGAAGCCAAGGCGGCGAACGAGAAGGGCGAGGAGTCGCCAGGCTCCGAAAGCAGGAGTCCAACCTCCGAACCCGCGGGGGCGGCCTCGACCGAGGTCGCGTCGGTCGCCACCGAGCCGCCCGCTCGTCCCATCGAAACCACGGGCCCTTAACGAGATTCGCCAACGCTGCCAGGAGTTGCACCCCAATGAACCGACGTCAATGGCTGCAAGCCACCGCCGCCTCAGCGACGCTTCCCATGCTCGCACCCCAGACCCACAGCCTGGAACAACGTCCCGATCCCTCGCCGGCCCGGCTTCCCCAATGGCGTGGGTTCAATTTGCTGTCCATGTTTTACGTCGACCGCAAGGCCGTGGTCGGCTTTCCGGAGACCGACTTCGATCTCGTCAAGGAACTAGGCTACAACTTCGTCCGGCTGCCGATGGACTACCGCTTCTGGGTCGATCCCAAGGACTGGACCAAGGTTCGCGAGGAGATCGCCGCGCGGATCGACAAGGCCGTCGATGACGGCCGTGATCGCGAGGTCCATGTTCAGCTCAACTTCCACCGAGCGCCGGGTTACACCGTGGCCAAGCCGGCCGAGGAGCTTTCGCTCTGGACCGATCCCCGGGCACTCGACGCATGTTCGGCCCATTGGGCGTTTTTCGCCTCGCGCTACAAGGGCCGGCCGAACGCGGAACTCAGTTTCAACTTGCTCAACGAGCCGGACCACACAGTCACTGCCGAGCAACATCGACATGTGATTGAACGTCTTGCCGCAGCGATTCGCGAGCACGACGCCGACCGTCTGATCGTCTGTGATGGGCGAAAGTGGGGACGTACTCCACCCGTCGAGCTACTTGGTCTCAACGTCGCAGCCTCGATGCACGGCTACGACCCGCATCGCTTGACACACTACAAAGCCGAGTGGGTCGAAGGCTCCGATCACTGGCCGCTGCCCACCTGGCCCATGGCCAAGCAGGATGGCGACTCGAGCGAGCCATCGCCCGCCGAGCTGGTCAAAGCCTGGAAAGCCCTGGAAGCTCAGGGCATGGGCGTTCATGTCGGCGAGTTCGGATGCCACAGCCGGACGCCGCATCCGGTCGTTCTAGCCTGGATGCGCGACGTCGTCCGCCTCTGGACCGACGCCGGCTGGGGCTGGGCCTTGTGGAACCTGCACGGCAGCTTCGGAATCCTCGACAGCCGCCGCGACGATGTCGCCTACGAGAACTTCCATGGCCACAAGCTCGACCGCGCCATGCTGGAAACCCTGAAGGAGGCATCGGCCTGACTCGGCCGATCGCTGCGTGATTCGTCCCTCATGCGCAAGACCTGGAACGCGATCCGACTGGCCCTCCGCAACCTCGCGTTGCATAAACTGCGCAGCACGCTCACCGTGCTCGGCCTGATTTTCGGCGTGGCCTCGGTGGTCGCGATGCTCGCCATCACCGAGGGCGCGAGCGAGGAGGCCCAACGCCAGATTGCCGAGCTCGGCGCGACCAACATCATCCTGCGCAGCGACAAGCCGATGGAGGATCTCAAGTCCAGCCAGGGTCGCGAGAGCTTTATCTTCACCTACGGGCTTACGCACGCCGACCGCGAGCGCATCCTCGACACAATCCCTACGGTCACCCAGGCGACCCCCCTCCGCGAGTTTCGGCAAGAGGTGCGGCACCACGATCAGATCGTCGAGGCCCGCATCGTGGGCGGCGTGCCCAGCACGCTTTCAGGAACCGGCCGCGATCTGGTTTCGGGGAGGTTTCTGGAAGACGCCGATCTGGATCGATATGCCAACGTCGCCGTGCTGGGCCATGACGCCGCGCGCGAACTTTTCCCCATGGCCGACCCGATCGGCCAGGTCATCCGCGTCGGCGAGCAGCAGGTCTTCCGCGTCATCGGCGTTGCTGAATACAAGGCACCTTCCGCAGGCGCTGGGTCGAGCCTTGCGAGTCAAGATTTCAATAAAGATATTTATGTGCCGTTGTCGACGACGCGTGCCCGGTTTGGCGACACCATCATGCAGCAGAAGCAAGGCAGCTTCACCGCCGAGAAGGTCGAGCTGAGCCAGATCACGGTGACCGTCAGCACCATGCGGGATGTCAAACGCACCGCCGAGGCGATCAAGAGCCTTTTGCTGCAAACTCACCCCAAGGTTGATTACAGCGTGACTGTCGCACTCGAACTGCTCGAGAAGGCGGAGGCGACCAAACAGATTTTCAACCTCGTCCTCGGCTCCATCGCCTCGATCTCGCTCATCGTGGGCGGCATCGGCATCATGAACATCATGCTCGCGACGGTCACCGAGCGCACCCGCGAGATCGGCATCCGCCGGGCCCTGGGAGCCAAACAGCGCGACATCACACTCCAGTTCCTGATTGAAACGGCCGTGATGTCGGCGACCGGTGGTTTGATCGGCGTTGTCCTGGGCCTGATCGCGCCGCCGATCGTCTCGTCACTCTCGGGCATGCCGGTCATTATCCGTCCCTGGTCGCCGGTGATCGCCTTCTTCATCGCCGTGGCGATCGGCGTCGTGTTCGGCGTTTACCCCGCTCGCCGCGCCGCCAAGATGGACCCCATCGAAGCCCTGCGAACAGAGTGAGGCTTTCGATTCTCGCTCATTGCATTTGTCGATACGTTTGATCATATACATAATCACGTCATTGCGCGGCGCCGCTCCAGCGTGTACCGTCGAATCCCAGCCGGTTCAGAGCCTCCACAATCGGTCCGCGCGGTGCCTGAAAGAATCGCTCGTCGACGTACAGCCCCATTCGATCCGATCCATCGACGGAAGGAATGAGTCCGACATCGACGCGGGGTTTTCCGTTACGAACGAAATGGAGGCTGCCGGTCGCCTTTTCACGGAACGGTTCGCACGCCACGGCATTTTGATTCAAGGCATCGACAAACGTCTCAATCCGCCCTGGGTCGTTGATTCTGGGCAGCGTCAACGGTCGATCACCGTCCCGATCCGCTACAAACTCGTCCCACTCCACGGCTATGAATGTACCCCAGGGATACGCCAGTGCCGGCGCGCGGCCACAACCCACCGCAGAGAGCGCGATCGCCGCGGCCAGAATCATCCCCATGCCTGGTATCGAGCCGCTCCGTGCCATCGCATAAACTCCGAATATGCCCTCAAGCGAAAAAGCCGGCCGAACACCCTGTCCGGCCGGCCTGCAAACCAGCGTATCGATCGGCCTAAGCTCAGCGGGCCCGGAACCGCGAGGGCATCCAGCGACGCAACCCGGGCACCGAGGCGATCTGCACCGGCGGTGTCAGATTGCCATACTGCACCGACACAAAGAAAGGCGGCGAGGTCAGCCGCGACTGCAACGAGCCGAACGGGATGTTCTCGATCTGGCCGATGACCGTCGAGCCATTGCCGCCATTGCGGGTTCGCCGAACCGAGCCGGAGAGGATGCTCCGACGGCTGTAGCCCGTCGCCCGCAACGTCTGAACGTCGCCATTGGCCGATCGAATCACCTCCAAAACACCGCCACGCGCCAGCCGAAGGTTCACGGCGTCTCCATCGGAATCGATGAAGCTGAAGTTGGTTCCGCGTCCAAACGTCGACACATAATCGGTTCCGGCCGACTGACCGTTGCCCGCAAGGTAGTTGCCGTTGACGTCCGTCAGTCCATTGGGCGCCTGTCCGTTGACCACGACCCGGAAAAACGCGTTCGCGGGCAACGCCGAGGCCGGCTGCAAGAGGACCTGAAGCGAACCGGGCACGTAGTCCGCGCCGGCGAGCCGCACGGCCACGCCCCGACTATTGAACAGCGTGTAATTCGCCAGATTCGCTGCACGATTCGGGGCCAGCGCCTCGCTGAAGTTGAGCTGGATCTGCTGGATCGAAGAGCCGCGGCCAGCAAGACTCAGGCTCGTGACCGTCGGTGGAACCAGGTCGAGATCCGTATTCACGATCTGCAGGACCGCTGTCGAGGTTGATCCCAGCGACGCCGCTCCGGTGGGATCCGAGAGCGCGAGACCCACCGTGAGGTTCGGCGTGATGATTCCGTCGCCGATCAGCGGCACGTTGAATGTCGCGGTCGACTGGCCGTCGAGGAAATCCAGCGTCCCGTTCACGGGGGTGTAGTTCACACCGGGTACCGCCGTTCCCCCTTGCGTGGCGTAGGACACCGAGACATTTCCGAGCGTCCCGTTCGTGCGCGTCACGGTGATGATCGCAACGCCTGAGTTCTCCGATGCCGTAAAGACCGTGTTCTGAAACTGAAGCACGCCCGGCGTGTTGATTGTGTTGAAGCTGACCGACGCGGCGTTGTTCCCTGGGTTGTTGTCCAGCTCCGCCGACACCACCGTGGCCGTCGGTGCGAACGAGCCGGCAGTCGTCGCCCGAACGATGATGGTCACCGTCGCCACCGCCGCCGGTCCCACGCCGATCGTGCCCAGGTTCGCCGAGACGGTCGCGCCGGACGACTCAACACCAACCGTCCCCTGTGTGGTCGTTGCGCTGACAAACGCCAGACCGGGCGGCAGAGGAAGCGTCAACATCGTGGCCGAGGCCGTCACCGGCCCGTTATTGCCGACGGTGTAGACCAGGCTGATCGGGTCGTTGACGTAAATCGTCCCCCCTGGCAATGGCGAAACCAGAACCAGCACGTCGGCGGGGCTGGCCACCAACGTCAGACTGCTGAAGTTGTTGGTCTTATCGGGGTCGTTCTCATCGGCCTTCACGGTCGCGATGTTGGTGAATTCGACCGACTCCGCCGGCAAGACCACAATCTCGATTTGCGCGACGGCATTGGCGGCCAGGCTCGCGAACGCCACTTCCAGCGTCGCCCCGTTTGAGGTCAGGGTGCCCACACCGTTGACGATATCCGCCCGCACGAACGACACATTGCTCGGCAGAATGTTCTCGACCAGCACATTGGTGGCCGTCGCCAGGCCCAGGTTTCGCACCGTGACGAGATAAACCAGCTCCTGCCCAGCGAGCACCGGATTCGGCGTCGCCGTTTGGGTGATCTCCAGATCCACCGGATTCACATCAATGTCCGCGCTCGCCGTGTTGTCATCGAGCACCAAATCACCCTGATCGGCGCTCACCACCACGGTCGTGGTCACAATCCCCGATCCTGAGCTGTTGGGTGTGGCGACGATCCGCACATTCGCCGTTCCGCCCACCACAATCGTTCCCACCGCGATCGAGAGGGGATCGGTCGCGCCAGGCACCAGCACGCCGTTGACGGAAACCGAAACCAAATCAAGCCCGTCCGGAAGATCGCTTGTGAGGACGACGCCCGTCGCCGTGCGCGGACCGGCATTGCCAATGGTCACGTCATAGCTGATCGTCTGGCCCGTGACGGCCTGGACCGGATTCGCCTCGATCTGAACATTCAGGTTGGTGCCCGGCACGATCACCGCGCTTGTGGTCGCCGTGTTGTCCGTCTCGTCGGGATCGTCGGGCGAACTGACCGTGAACGTCTGAATCACGTCGCCTGGGGTACTGGCCTGCAAGAAGAGCCGCAAGGTGACCGTCGCGCCGAACGCAATCGAGCCAATGTCGCAGGTCAGGTTGTTCGGGGGCACCAGCGTGCATTCGCCCTGCCCCAGGGCCGTTCCCAGGAAGCTCACGTTTGCCGGGATCATCGTGGTCAGGACCACGTTGCTGGCGAGGCTGGGACCGTTGTTCGTGATCAGCACCCGCTGAACCAGCACGCCGCCCTCGGTCACCGGCGAGGACTCGGTCTCGGCCTGAATCGACAGGTTTCCGGGATTGACGATCCGAAGAATGTAGACCGCCGTGTTGTCGATCGTGACTGGATCCAGCTCGGAGCTGCTGACCGTGACCGTCGTGGTCGCGGCCGGATTGGCGAAGATGGGATTGACCTCGACGCGAATCTCGACCGTCGCCCCCGATTCGATCGCGCCAAGGTTTCCCGTCAGGCCGGACGGTCCCTGCACGACCGACCCTTGAGTGGTCGAAATCGAGAGTACCTCAACCGCCGTCGGCAGGATTTGCGTCATCCGAACGTTGGTCGCTCGCGATGGTCCGTTGTTCGTCACCTTCACAACGTAGGTGTAGGGAACGTTGATCAACGCCTGATCGAGCGGAAGCGGGGCGCCGCTGTCCTCCTTGGTGATCGACACGCTGAGGTCGGCGACCTGGGCCTCGACGATCGTGATCGGCGCATTGAACTCCGAGGTGTTACCCTGGTCCGCCGGCAGCGTCGTGGCCGTCGCCGTCATCCGATCGCCGACTGAGGTCGGCGTGTCCAGCGTCGCGTCGATGATGGCAACGCCGCTGCCGCTGGTTGTCACGGTAATCGATCCCACCAGGGTTCGACCTTCACCGCGTCCCGAGTCGTCCACGGCCGGATTCGTGAAAAACTGAATCAGGAACGACGCATTCGGCGTCGACGACAGCGACCCCTGAACGAGCGTCCGACCCGCGGCGGTCGAGGCCCGTGTCAGCACCGGGAAGTTCTGGTGATTGTTCGCGCCCGTGTCGCCATCACCCTGATCGTTGTTGTCCGGGCCGTTTCCGCCCAGATCAATGCCCAGGCCCGTGTTGAGGAAGATCGAATTGCTCAAGATCGGATTGTTGACGCTGCCATCGTCCAGAATCACGCCCCCATTGTTACCGGAGATCGTGTTGCCGCCGCCGTCGCTGAGTGAGCCGATCTGAATGCTGGAACTGCTCAACAATCGCACCCCCGGCCCACCGTTGCCGAGGCGATCCGCAAGCGCCGAGTTGGTGCCGATGAAGTTGCCGAGGATTGAGGCCGTCTGCACGCCCTCAACACGAACCCCGGCCGATCGGTTACCCGCGATCACATTGCCCTGGCCTGCCAACGTGCCCCCGATCACGTTGCCCGGCGATTGATTCAGGTAAACGCCCAAGTCGTTCGCAAGGGCGACACTCGCCGACGTGTTGACACCGATACGATTGCCCTGAATCACGTTGCTCTGCGTCGCCGCGCCGGTCACCACGATCCCATGGCTCGTGTTGCCCGAGATCACATTGCTGCGACCGGCGACACCACCGCCCACCGTGTTGAACCGTGCGCCGTCGCTGATCTCAATGCCCACTCCGTTTGCCAGCGCAGTGTTTCCAGACAGATCAACGCCTATGGAATTGTTGATGACGAGCGCCTGTGTCGCGCCGCTTCCCGTCAAAACAACGCCCGCCTCCAGGTTGCCCGAGATGATGTTACGATCCTCGACGGCGTCGCCGCCGATCACCGCCCCCGATACCCCCACCACGCGCACGCCGGCCCCTTGATTGGCCACGATCGACGTGCCCAGCAGATCGACGCCGATATAATTCCCCCGAATCACCGCGCGTGGGCCTTCCACACGAATGCCGTCTTGCTGGAATCCGTTGATCGCCAGACCTGCCACAACGACGTCCGGCGCGCGGATGGTCAACCCGTTCGCGTCCAGGCTGCCGCCGCCGGTCAGCGTCACGACCGGCTGCGAGTTCCCCGATCCCGATTGCGAAAACCCGTTGATGACCACGGTCTCGTCAATGGTGGGCAAGGCGCGGCTCAGTGTGATGGTGAAACCCGTCTGGGCCGTCAGCGCAAACTGAATCTCGTCCGCTCCGGCCGACGCGTTGGCCCCTTCAATCGCCGCGCGCAGAGTGCCCGGCAAATTCAGATCGTCGGACGCACTGGTGACGCTGAAAACCGCAAGCAGACAACGCTCCTCCAATCTCTCCAGGCTCACTGGCCCCCGCAAATTCCTCCGTGTTGCACTGCGGTTGCGCCGATCCTGACGCAACTTTCCAGGCTTCAAGGTGGGCTGTCGCATCGTCGTGAGGCTCTCCAGGGAGGTCGTCGCGGCATCGCGGGGCCGAAGGATAGTAAAACCGAAAAAGATCACCCAAGCATAACCGCTTCTTGCGCGTTAGGGAAAAAACCTTACCGAATCGTCAGTGTCCACCATCAAATCCGCCGAAGTCAAGGAAAATGCACTCAAGCACGCACGCATTTTTCTGTTCGGTAACTTTGCTCAGTGCATCTCGCCTGTGCCGCCGAATACTCAGCCGGTGGCCTCTGTCTATCGCTCCATGGCTGCGATCTGAGGGTTGCCCGCATTCGCGAACTGGACGAAAATAAATCGCGACCGAACCCTTGCCGGGATGAACGAGCGATCGAAGGAGGCCGGCGTGACGCACAGGAACCAATTCCATGGGATCAAAGTCATCCTGTCGGGGCTAGGATGTTTGCTCGCCAGCCTCCTTCTGCTTCAGACGTGGCCGGTTCCGACCGCCCGGGCCGACCTCGTGAAGCTCAAGGACGGTACCCAGCTCCGCGGAATTGTTGATAAGGACGGTACACTTGTTCAGATATTCGATTATGAAAACTTGCGCCGGGTGATTGTCCGCGATAGCAAGGTCGAATCCATCGTCTCCGAGCCGAATCCCCCGGCGGAGCGATTCCGGCTGGTCCAGCCGCTCACCATCCATGCCGGAGAGATGCCGCCGTTCGCCATCAAGGTTCAGGCCGAGCCCTGGGACGAACTGGGCCGCCGGCGGTTCTCATTCGTGGGCACGCGCTCCGGCAAGCCGACCGTGATGACCCAGGCCATCAACGAACTTGGTCCCTACGCCGTCAAATACCGGGGCGTCGATGGTTTCTGGCAAGGCTCGCTGAACCTCAGCCAGGTGCCTCGACCGGTGGTGCTGGGCTTGCTCAAGAAGTTCGATCCCACGCTCTTTGATCCCAAGAATCCGCTCACGCCCGAGCAGGTTCGCGATGAGCGGCTCCGGGTCGGCCGGCTCCTGATTCAGGCCGGCTGGTTCACCGAGGCTCTTGCCGAGCTGGACTCCCTGGAACGCGACTACCCCGAGTTGAAGGAGACCGTCGCGCAGGTCCGGCCGCTTGTGCTCGAGGAACAGAGCCTCGCCATCTGGAGAGAATTGCAAGGCCGCGAGCGTGCCCAGCAGCCCCGCACCGTTTTCCAGCGACTTCGAGCGCTGCCCTTGAGCGGTCTGGCCCCGCAGGTCGCCCTCGACGCCCGCAACCGGGTCCGTGTCCTCGAAGCCCTTCGAGACGAGGACCGCACCCTGGCGCGCTCACTCTTGAAAACGGCCGACGAGCTGAAGCCCGAAGATCGCGCCTCCGTTGAGCCGCTCCTCCTGGAGCTCCTCGGAATCCTCAGCGAAGTCCCCGATGTCGTCCGCGACGAGCTCGCCGCCTATCGCGGTGCCCCCCAGGCCGCCTCCGCTTCGCAACGCCTGGCCCTCGCACTCTCGGCCTGGCTGGTGGGTGCCGAACGGGCCACCGATTCCTTGCCCGCTGTCGCCATGC
>JBGSYY010000430.1:0-2350 GCA_041750675.1 Isosphaeraceae bacterium
CGCACGCTGTCGACGCCGACCATTGCGGCGCGGCCGCCGAGGCGTCAAGATGCCTGAAGCGAGCGGCCCACTCTTCCGGCGGCCGCGACCCACCGGGAGCCTCTCCAAAAAATGACTCCGACGAACCCGTCGACCCGCCGCCAGTTTCTGCAAACCACCGCGGCCGCAGCCGCCGCTCCGTTTTTCATCCACACCGACGACAAGGCCGGCACTCAGCCCGCCATCGTCGGCGAAGGCGCGCACCGCTACCGCTGCGACCATCACTTCGGCCAGAAGCCCGACCACATCCAGTGGTACGAAACCCACAACGTCGCCGTCGACAAGGCCGGCCACGTCTACGTCACCCACCGCGCGGGTGCCGATCGCCCCAAGACGCCCGAGGAAGCGCAGGACACCGTCGTCGTGTTCGACGCCGACGGCAAGTTCGTCCACTCGTTCGGCAAGCAATGGCACGGCGGCGGCCACGGCATCGACGTCCGCGAGGAAAACGGCCAGGAATTTCTCTATCTCGCGTACATGTTCCCGATCAACCTGGTCGTCAAAACCGACCTCAAGGGCGAGGTTGTCTGGATCAAGGATCGCACGTCGATCCCCACCGTTTACGACGACCCCAAGGTCAACTTCTCGCCCACGAATGTCGCCTTCGCCCCCGATGGAGGGCTTTACGTCGCCGATGGCTACGGCTCAAACTATGTTCATCAGTACGACAAAGACGGCAGCTTCGTCCGAACCTGGGGCGGCACCGGCGAGGGGCCGAACCAGTACCGCACGCCGCACGGCATCTGGCTCGACAACCGACCGGGCCGCGATGCCTCCGTCGTGATCGCCGACCGCGCCAACGCACGCCTGCAATACACGACGCTCGACGGCAAATTTCTGAGTGAGGACCACGACGTCAGCTTCCCCGCCCACTTCGACATTCGGGGCGAGATCCTGCTCGTGCCCGACCTGCATGCGCGAGTGACGTTGATGGACAAGAATAACGATGTGATCACCCATCTCGGCTACAATCCCGAGTGGACCAAGGAGGTCCTCGACGGCTTCAAGGTCCGCACCGAACCCTCACGCTGGGTCGACGGCAAGTTCGTCCACCCGCACGACGCCTGCTTCGACGCCGACGGCAACATCCTCGTCGCCGAATGGGTCGTCCCCGGGCGCATCAGCAAGTTGACGCATGTGGACTAGTGCTGTCATCCTGATCCCTCTCCCTCACACTGGGGAGAGGGCCGGGGCGAGAGCAAAACCCGAGGCGAGCAACGTCCTCGGTCTCACGGCATCTGCACACGCCGCCCGGCTTCGCGGATCCGGTCCTCGGTCGGCTCGAGGCCATCGGGCGGCGGGGTCTCCAAGGGACCGAGCGCGAAGGTCAGCGTATTCGCCACCAGACGAGAGATGCCGCGTTGTTTCATGAGCGTTCCGGGACCACGGCTACCGCCTCATTAGCCGAATAGGGTCTGACCTTTCCATTCGTCACGCCGGGGATGAATCGTCAACAAGAACCCGAGAAGATTCAGGTGACGGTAATCGGCTCACCTTGCCGCGCTGCAGTTGTCGCCAGACTTCCCGCGTTGGTCCCGGTAGAATGAAGCAAGAGTCCGCAGCGCGGGTTCGCGTTCGCCGGATCGGAAAAAGTTATCCCAATCTGACCAGAGCGAGGCCAGCCTTCTCATGCATTCCCTACGATCACGCTTCGTTCTCGCCGTGCTTACGCCGGCGCTGGCCCTATCGCTCGCGGCGGGCTGCGACAGCGGCACGGGCAAAAAAGCCGCCAAGCCCGCAGCCGAATCACGGAAGACCATCGGCAAGACGACGCAAAACGTCTTAAAACTTTCCGACGCGCTGGCCAAAGGCGGCCAGATCGCCGAGAAAGGCGGCGACCTCGGGCCCTCTGAAGGTTATCTCGGCACCGTGACCAAGGCCTATCGCTCATCGGTCGCCGAGCTGGCGATCGGCCAGGCCAAGCAGATGCTGGCCATTTACGACATCCAGAACAACGGGCCGGTAAAGACCTACGAGGAATTCATGTCGGGCATCATCAAGAAAGGCGAGCCCGACGCCATGCAACTGCCCATGCTTCCTTATTATCAGGAATACGCCTACGACGAGGCCAATCGCGAGCTGGTCGTGGTCGAGTTCCCCGAACTCAAGAAGGAAGTCGAAGCGCAGAAGTAAAATCACCGCGCATTTATACAAACAACCTTCGCGTCCGAGGAGCCAGAGAGACGGGACCACCCCCCCATGATGAGCCGTGAACGATTCGAGACGATGTACGCCGGCCCCGGCTCCCCGCCCTGGGAGATCGGCCATGCCCAGCCGGCCATGATGGCGGCCGTCGAGCGCGGGGTTGTGG
>JBGSYY010000431.1:0-10508 GCA_041750675.1 Isosphaeraceae bacterium
GCGAGGCGGCCTTGGGCCGCGCGGGCGCAGCAGTGGGCGGTCCTGATGCGTACATTTTCTCGATTCGCTCGACGACCGCATCGTCGAGTCCGGCCAGCGGGCTCAACTTGACCTCGAGGCCCATATCACGGAGGCGCTCGATGAGATCTTGCGTTTTGACGCCGAGTTTTTTCGCCAGCTCGTGGACTCGCGTGGACAAAGGCAACTCCTCCGGGACCTCGTTGGGAACGTTCGACTAACTTATTGTACCAACCTCTTGGTCGGAACGTGCCGAGACATTGACATGATACGAAACAAGGCCAGCTCAATTCGAGAGAATTTTCGCGAATTGCCGATCAATCGGCATCTTGCACCGCCTCGTCCGAATTTTCACTACCCTCGCCCGCGACGGCCTCGGTGACAATCCGCTCGGTTTCATTTTGGTCTGACTCGGGCGGTGGGAAGGTGACTTCATGCCCGCGGAGCTCGGCGGTTTGCTCGGCGATGGCTCGGTCGCGAACCTCGTCGTCGGTATCGGTTTCCGTGGTCGAATCGTCATCCGTCGATTCGAGGTCGGCGGCGTCTGAAATTTCGGTGGCGACCAAGGACTCATCACCCTCGGACTCGCCGGACTCCGCGACTTTGCCTTCGGCCAGGGCCTCGTCTTCAGCGACTTCCTGCGATTCTTCGGATTGGGCCGGGCGGGGCTTGCGCCTGGGGGCTTCCTCGGTTTGCTGTTCGGAGAGCTGTTCGGCCTGTTCGATGATGGATTGGGCGAGAGAGAGGTCGAGTCCCTCGATGGTCTCGATCATGATCTCGGCTTCCATGACGGAGAGGTCGTCGAAGCTGAGGATGCCGTGCTCGACGAGGCGCTCGGCGAGTTCCGGTTCGAGTCCTTCGATCTGGACGAAGGAGGCGACGGCGCGGTCGATGGCGGCGTCGAGGTCTTCGGCGGTCATGATCTCGATGTCGCAGCCGACCAGTTTCGAGGCCAGCCGCACGTTTTGGCCGCGCCGGCCGATGGCCAGCGAGAGCTGATCTTCGCTGACCAGGACGATAGCTCGACCGAGGAGGTTGCAGAGCATGACTTCTTCGACGGTGGCGGGCTGGAGCGAGTTGGGGATGAGGACCTGGAACGAGTCGTTCCAGCGGACGATATCGATCCGTTCGCCGCCGAGTTCATCGACGATGTTTTTGATTCTGGTGCCGCGGACGCCGACGCATGCGCCCACGGCGTCGACCTTGGAATCGAGCGAGCTGACGGCGACCTTCGAGCGAAATCCGGCTTCGCGGGCGAGGGCGCGGATCTGGATGACGCCGTCGGCGATTTCGGGGATTTCGAGCTCGAAGAGGCGGCGGACGAAGTCGGGATGGGTGCGGCTGAGGATGATCTTGACCCGCTGGCCCCACTTCTTGACCTCCTTGATGATGGCCCGGACGCGTTCGCCGGGGTGGAGGTCGTCGCCTGGGATCTGATCGCCACGGGGGAGGATGGCGTCGGTCTTGCCCAGGTTGACGGTAACCGCGCCGCCATCGAAGCGTTGGACGGTGCCGGTGATCAGCTCGCCGCGCTGGGCTCCGAATTCGTCGAAGAGGCTATCGCGTTCGGCTTCGCGAATCTTCTGGATGATGACCTGTTTGGCGGTTTGCGCGGCGATGCGGCCGAAGTCGGGCGGTTCGACGACTTCGCCGTCGGCGATGGTGGTGGCCTTGCCGGTTTCCTGGTCGATGGAGACTTCGATTTCGGCGGCGTCGGGGAAGTGCCTTTTGGCCGCAGTCGCGAGCGCCGACTCGATGCCCTCGAACAAGATTTCCTTGGGGATGTTCTTGTCGCGGTGGATGCTATCGACGATCCGGACGAGATCGACACTCATTCGACGGTCCTCGGGAGGGCGGGAGGCCGCCGGATTGGGGCGGCGCGCTGAGGTTACGGGAGGCACCCATGCCCGAGAAGGCATGGTTCGACCCGTAGCCGCAATCGCAAGAGCGAGCGCGACGCCTCCTCGGGAACGTCGGGGGGCCAAGGGACGTGGCCGATCCCCTCGACGATGGAAAACGCGCCTTCGGCCGGGGCATCGGCTCGAAGGGAAAGACCGCGACCCATGGCGAGGTCTCGCAGGCGGGCAGGCCCCAGGTCGATGGCTGGAAAAGGACGCGATTCCTGGCCGTAAGTTAGCCCGGCGGCATCAGGTCTGTCAAGTGGACGTCGCTCGTCGCGGGACGGTTATCGCGCTGTTGCGGCTTGTCAGCGGGCGTGGATCGTGGCCATTGTAAGGATGCCTCGTGTGGGGCTGATCTGAATACCGTTACTCGTGCAAGTGAAGCCATGCCGACACGTCCGACACTGGTGGACACCCATGCGCACCTGGTTGAGAAGGTGCTCCTGGACCGGATCGACGAGGTTTTCTCGGCGGCGGCTGAGGCGGGGGTTCGCCAGATCGTGGCGGTGGGAACGACTGCCGAGGATTCGGCCGCCTGTGTGGAACTGGCTCAGGCGCGAGCGGGAGTGTTTGCGGCGGTGGGGATACAGCCCAACCATGTCGCCGAGGCGGGGGAGGGCGATTGGGGTTCGATTGTCGATCTGTCAAAACGGGAACGTGTTGTGGCGATTGGCGAGACGGGCCTGGATCGCTACTGGGACCGCACTCCTTTTGAGCAGCAGCAGACGTACTTCGGCGAGCACATTGCGCTGGCGGATTCGTTGGGGCTGGCGTTGATCATTCATTGTCGGGATTGCGAGGGCGATATCGTGGAACAGTTGGCCGCGCTGGGGCGGCCAGTTCGCGGCGTCCTGCACTCGTTCACGGGCAGGGGAGAGGACGCCGAGGCGTTTCTGGCACTTGGCCTGCACATCTCGTTCGCGGGGATGATCACGTTCACGAAGAAGGATCTGGACGCGCTCCGGGAGGTGGCCAGGATCATTCCCGAGGATCGCCTTTTGATAGAGACGGACAGCCCGTATTTGAGTCCGCACCCACTGCGAGGCCGGTTTCCCAATGAGCCTGCGCGCGTTGTGCATACGGCGGCGACCATCGCGGGCGTTCGAGGATGCACGCTCGGCGAGCTGGGGGAGCTGACGACACGCAACGCGCGGTGGCTGTTTGGCCTTGATACTGGCGATGTCTTGCCTTGTTAGGTTCGCTTCGACGACGGGCGAGCAAGATTTTTCTGAACAGCGGTCCTGAGACGTGAACGGGCGCAGTCTAGCACTGAGATGGGATGAGTTGCGGCATGTTGAGGGATCGCCCCGATCCATCGCCGACGGCCTGAGCCGTTGGGAGTTGATGACCATTGGGGATCGCTCGGCGGCTCCAACACACACCTGAGCACCTTGGTAGGATGTCGCGTGTTCGCGATGCCGGCCTGAACAACTTCAAGGAATTCACCATGTGGAACCTACGGCACTGGGACAAGAGCGATCGTACATCGGCGACACGGAGGCAGGGGTCGGCCGGCCGGCGGCATCGTCTGCGAGGTCGTGGCCTGCCGCGCAATCCCAGGCTGGAGTTGCTTGAAGATCGGATCGTGCTCTGGAACACGTATGTGAGTCTGGGCGACGCCGACGGGGTCTGGAGCTTCACCAATTTGAGCTACAGCTACAGCAACTTGATGGACGGCTGGCTGACCGACGACGGGATGACGACGAGCGACATTACCGACGCCGTCGAGGAGTCGATGGGTGCGTGGACGGGCGTCACGCCGCTCACCTTTTTCCAGTTGGGCGACTCGGGTCCAGCGGTGAGTGACAATCTTTACGACCCGATCGGCCGGCCGTTCATGCGCTGGGGACATCACTACATTGACGGCAGCACGGGCCTGAACACTTTGGCCCACGGATATCGCCCCGGCGACGACGGCCGCAATGGCGACATGCACTTTGACGACAGCAATACGTGGACTTTCAACACGTTCATGGAGACCGCGATCCATGAGTTCGGGCACGCGATTGGCATGGCGCATGCGAATGGTGATGTATCGGGCGGCACCTGCCCGACGGCGGTTCCGGCGATTATGGACGCGTGTGCCGGCTCGTACTCTTTCAATGGCCGCGACTCGGCCTTCTTGCTTCAAGATGACGTCGACGGAATTCGCTCGTTGTATGGTTCCGGGCTTGGGTATGTGATCAACAGCTCCGGCGCTCTCAACATCTATGGCACCGGGGCCAGCGACACCATTGTGCTGAATAGCTTTTATCTTCCGTTCCTCGGTTGGCAGTTGACGGCCACCTCGAACAGTGGTTCGTTCACTCGGAGCGCCGCGGGTGTTTCCTCGATCAAGATTCATGGTCTGGGCGGGGACGACTATCTCAGGGTCGAGGGCAATGCGGGTTTGCCGGTGACAATTCTGGGTGGAGCGGGGAACGATTTCATTGATTTCAGTTTCAATTCCCGAAACCTGGGAAATATCACGGGATCGACATTCGTTCAAGGTGGTGGGGGGACGGACAGTATTTTCGTCTATGACGACAGCAATGCCGCGGCATCGGTTTACGACATCAGCTCGGTCTCGGTGAATCGGGCGGGCTTTGGAGGGTTTACGTATGGCGTGGACGTCGAGGGCGTCACCCTGCGAACGGGGACCGGCTCGGACACCGTCAACATTCCCAGCACCTATCCGGGGCAGCCTGTCTTCGTGAACAGCAATGGCGGAGCGGACACAGTCAACATCGGGTCGTCGGGAGCGGGGCTGAGCAATATCCGTTCCGACATTCAGATTCAGAACGATCCCAACTTCAGCACCGTCAATATCAACGACACCGGCAGCTCGGTCGCGCGGAACGCCACGATCGAGAAGAACGGCGCATTCGGGTATGTGACCGGCCTGGCGTCGGCGAATATTTTCTGGGATACGGCGGACATCAACGCGATCAATCTGACGACGGGTTCCGGCTTCGACACGATTACGGTGGCACGGAACACGGAGACGCTCAATCTCTACAGCTCGGGTGGCCAGGACACGGTGAACCTGGGTCGCTTTGGGAATATGCAGGAGATCACCGGCACGGTCACCATCCGCAACAGTCCTTCCTATACGAAGATCAATGCGGACGACTCGAACGATTCCGTCGCGCGGACGGTTTCCGTCAGTACGTTCACCGGTTCGGATGGGTCGCAGTATGGGGCGATCACCGGCCTGGCGCCCGCGGCGATCCAGTACAAGTCCGCGGATACGCTGGATGTGACTCTGCGCACCGGCGCCGCCGCCGACAGCGTTTCGGTCGCCGCCATCTCGAAGGCCACGTCGATCATCGGCAATGGCCCGGACACGGTCTATGTTGGCATTCCCGGCTCGACGATGGCAAATATCCTGGCCGTCCTGTCGATCTCGAACCCCAACAATTACACGACGCTGGTCCTGAACGACGCCGAGGACACGTCGGCCAGCACCATCACGGTCACCCGATCGTCGGTTTCGGGACTGTCGCCCTATCCGATCAACTACGTCACCAACGATCTGGCGAAACTTTATGTTTATGCCGGCTCGGGCGGCAACATCGTTAATGTCGAAAGCACGCCCTCCAACAGTTTTGGGGCCAGCACTTTTCTCAGCAGCGGCACCGGCTCCGATGTTGTGAACGTCAAGACGACCTCTGGAGCGATCCAGGTCAGCGGAGGGGGCGGCAGCGACATCGTGAACGTGGGCAACGCGGGACGGCTTGATGGCATTCTTGCTCCGGTTGACGTCGTCAACTACGTGGGCGGCACGGTGCTGGGCATCCACAACGACGCCGACACGGTGGGGCGTACGGCGACACTCAATTTCGGTCAACTGACCTGGCTCAATTACGCAGCCCCAGTGACCTGGACCGCACCCACCACGAGCACGGGCGGGGTGACCTATCTCGGCATCGACCTAGGCTCCGGCTCGGACACGCTGACCGCCATTCAGACCGACGCCTTTTACAGCTACACCTATGTTCAGACAGGCGCTGGGAACGATGCGATCAACGTGCAGCGAACGTCGGGCGGAATCTACATCTTCAACTCGGCGGGGACCGACACCACGACCGTGGGCGGACCTGGACTGCCACTGAGCAACATCGCGGGCATCGTGTATCCGTACTCGGCGACCACCGCGAAGATGAACCTGATCCTGGATGACAGCGCGAGCGTCGTCGGCCGCTCCATCGCGCTGAACTCCGACTCCGTGACCGGACTTGCCGCGAACACCATCTACTATGACCCGACGACCACCGGCTTGTTATCGATCAAAGCCGGAAGCGGCTCGGATGCGTTGACGCTTTATGGAATCCGTCCCGGCGGTTCCTATGCCTTCGACGGGGGCGGCGGCAGCGATACGCTTTACGCCGAGAACGGAACCAACAACTGGAACCTCGCCAGCGCAAATATCGGGAATCTGGCTTCGAGTTTTCCGACGGCGTCTCCGCCCTATAACTACACGGTAGCTTTTCTGAACGTCGAGAACCTGCGGGGTGGAACGGGCGTCGACAACTTCGCGTTCAAGACCACAAGCGCCAGCCTGGGCGGAGTGATGGACGGCGGCGGCGGCACAAATCGGCTCGACTATTCGCAGGGCGGAGCGGCTCCGATTACCGTGAGACCCGACACCGGCGCGGCGAGCCGGACTGGCGGAGCCCTGAACATTCAAACTTATGTCTTGGGTGGAGGAAGCGACACGGTGATTGGTCCGAACGCGCCCAACACGTGGAATATCAACGGGGATAACGTTGTGAAGCTGGGTGTGTACACGATTCAATCCGTTGAGAATCTGACGGGTGGAAATACGACCGACCTGTTCAAGTTCGCGGCGGGGAAGGTTGTGAGTGGCGTGATCAATGGCGGCGGAGGGATGGATACGCTCGACTATTCGCAATACAGCACATCGGTGGTGGCGAATCTCGCGAGCGGCCTGGCCACGGGGATCGGCGGGGAACTGAATGTTGAGAATCTGATTGGTGGCAAGGGGAACGATACGTTGAGCGGCGATGCCCAGGCGAACCAGATCGATGGCGGAGGAGGGGTTGACTCGATCAATGGCGGCGATGGCAGCGACACGTTCACGGTAATGTCCACTCAGCAGGCTGGGACAACGATCAATGGCGGCGGCGGGGTCGATACGCTTGTGGCCGCGAATGGCGCGAACACCTGGCAGGTGAACGGCGGCAATTCCGGCTTGCTCAACGGAATTGCTTTCCTGGCAATCGAGAACCTCAACGGCGGAACCGGCGTCGATACGCTTCAGGTGCAACCCGGCGGCAATCTCAGTGGAGCTTTCAACGGCGGTGCCGGCCTCGATGTCTTGAGCTACGCGCTCTACGGCAATAACGCCTCGGTGAATTATTTTAGTCTGGTCGCGACCGGTGTTGCCCATTTCGCGTCGGTCGAGAAGTTTGTCGGTGGGGGCAATGCTTCGGCGACCACCCTGATTGGCTCGAACGCCGCGACGACCTGGACCATCAACGCGGCCGGAGGGGGCAACGTCGCTGGATTCACTTTCGCCGGAATGCGGAACCTGACAGGCGGTTCCGGGGCTGACCTGTTCTCGTTCGCCGGCGGCTCGATCGCCGGTCAGATCAATGGCGGTGGTGGTGTCGACACCTTAGCGGCCGCGAATGGCGCGAACACCTGGCAGGTGAACGGCGGCAATTCCGGTTCGCTCAACGGAATCTCCTTCCTGGCGATCGAGAACCTCAACGGCGGAATGGGCGTCGATACGCTTCAGATTCAACCCGGCGGCAATCTTAGTGGAACCTTCAGCGGCGGCGGCGGCCTGGATGTCCTGAGCCACGCTCTTTACACCAATAATGCCTCGGTGAATCTTCTGACACTGGCCGCGACCGGTGTTGCCCATTTCGCGTCGGTCGAGAAGTTTGTCGGTGGGGGCAATGCTTCGGCTACTACTCTCATTGGCTCGAACGCCGCGACGACCTGGACCATCAACGCCGCCGGCGGAGGCACCGTCGCCGGATTCACATTCGCAGGAATGCGCAACCTGACAGGCGGTTCCGGGGCCGACCTTTTCAGTTTCGCCGGCGGCGGCTCGATCGCCGGTCAGATCAATGGCGGTGGCGAGGTCGATACACTCGACTTCAGTCTCCTGAACACCTCGGTGAATGTTAATCTGGCGACAGGAGCCGCAACCGCCACCGGGGGCGTGGTGAACTTTGAGAACGTCCTGGGAGGCAACGCAGCCGACACACTGATCGGCAACGGTCTCAACAATATCCTGAGCGGGGGTAACGGCAACGACACCATCGACGGCGGAGCGGGCCGCGACCTGCTCATCGGCGGACTCGGAGCGGACACGATCAAGGGCGGCGGGGGCGAAGACCTGCTGATTTCTCAGAGTCTGACCTATGCGGCGAATCTCGCCAAACTTCGCGAAGTCATGGCCGAGTGGACCCGCACGGATGTCGGCTACACGACCCGCATCGACCACCTCAAGAACGGCGGCGGACTGAACGGGGTGACTCGACTGGCCCTTGGCTACCTCGTCGATGACGCCATCGCCGACCTGATGATCTCTGGTGGCAGCGAGCTGGACTGGTTCCTGGCCAAGCTGCCGCCCGACGTGATCAGCGATCTCGCGGTGGGCGAGGTGGTGAACTGAGCGACCGACGCGATTGCGGTCGCGCGTTGTCTTGGCTGGGTGATCCGTCGTGCCTCCCCGGATTCGCGGGGAGGCCCCGGAGCGGTCGTCACGACGATCAGGGAATCGCTTTCGCAAGATTGATGAAGGCAGGTTTCAGGATTTGTTCGCGGGATGAGGTGGGGGGGGGCAGGCGTCCTGGATCCCCGCCTACGCGGGGATGACTCGTTCGGGGGACGCGGTGCGATCGGCCTGCGATCGGTCCGCGGGTGTTGCGATTTGCTGAAAGTGGGACTGTCGCCGGAACGGGCGGTTCATACGCCACGACGGGTCGCACCCCAGAGGAGCTTGTGGAGCTGAAGCTGCATGCGCAGGGGTAGGCGGCTTTCGAGGACCCACTGGGCAAGCTCGACCGAGGGCAGGCGACCGAAATTGGGGCTGATCAGAACGGGCACGCGATCGAGTAAACGGTGGTCGCGGATCATCTCAAGCGACCAGTCGAAGTCGGGGCGATCGCAGACGACGAATTTTACTTCGTCGTTTGGTTTCAGGTGATCGAGATTGGGCCAGTGGTTGGCCTGGGACTCACCGGAGCCGGGCGTCTTGACGTCGAGGATGATGCTGACACGGGGGTCGACCGGGCGGATATCCAGGCCGCCGCCGGTTTCGAGGATGACGGTGCGGCCGGCGTCGGCGAGGCGACACATCAGAGAATGGACATCGCTTTGGAGTAAAGGCTCTCCGCCCGTGATCTGGACGAGCGGGTCGTCCCAGGCGAGCACGTCGGCGAGCAACGAGTCGATGGTTCGATTTGAGCCGGAGTGAAATGCGTGGGGGGTGTCACAATAAACGCAGCGCATCTGACAGGCTGTCAGGCGGACAAACACGCAGGGCAGCCCGGCCCGTGTGCCCTCGCCCTGGAGACTGCGGTAGACCTCGTGGATGACGAGCGTGCCGGGGGCGCGGTTTTCCAGGAGTTTGAGGCGGTGTGAGTGTGTGGCGTCGGCCGCCTCGCTGCTCATTCAGGTTGGGCCTGGGACGGGCTGAGCCGGTTCATCCGCGTTAGCTCGCGTTTGACGAACTCGACGTCGAGAAATGGCTCGGCGGAGATCCGCTGAAATCGGACGTCGCCCTTGCGGTCGACGAGAATCGTGCCGTGGAGCGGCAGTTTTTCGAAGTCGTCGACGCAGCGATAGAGGCGGAACGTTGCCAGCTCGGGATCGGCGAGCATGGGCATGGGGAAGTCGACGCCTTCCTGGTTTTGCTTGAGGAGACGGGCGGTCTCCAGGTCGTCGGTGCTGATCGCCACGAGGTCGGCGTCGAGCGACTGCAAATCCGCCATGGCCTTGCCGAAGAGCGCGAGCTGCTGCATGCAATGGGCGCACGAGCCGCCCAGGAAGAAGAGGATCACCACGTTACGGCCGCGATGTTCGCCCAGATCCCAGATTTCGCCCCCGGTATCTTCGAGCCGGATCGGCTCGGCGGCATAGGGCGACCAGGTGAGCGGGCCCAGGGTCGTCAAATCCGAGGCCCTTGTGGATGAGGTTTCGTCACTTTCGCAGCAGGCGGCTGCCGACCAGCCCTGGGCGGTCCAGGTGGCGGCGAGGGCGTCGAGGCGCTTGGCGATGGGTAGGTCGCGATCGGCGCGGGGGGCCAGTTCGAGCAGCCGAGTGTAGTGGTCACGGGCTTCGTCGACCTTGCCCACAGCGGCCAGGGTTTCGACGAGGCAGGCGAGGGGAAGATACTGGTTTTCGTCGGCCTTGACGGCCTCGCGGGCAACGGATTCGGCTTTCTCATGCTGATCGAGCTTGAGCCAGAGACGGACCTGGCTCTCCTTGCGAATCCCGCTCGCCTTGTCGAGTGCGGCGCGGGCCTCGTCGGTCTTGCCCTGGAGGATCAGCTGGTGGAGTTCCAGTTCGGCGATGGCCTCGTCGAGGCCCGGAACGGTGGGGGTGCGGCGGCGTCGTGATCGGGCGGGC
>JBGSYY010000432.1:0-5909 GCA_041750675.1 Isosphaeraceae bacterium
ACCGCCGAGCGGCTCGCCGACGGAGATTCGCAGCTCGCGCCGCTTCGCACACGGGCTTCCGAGCATCGGCTCGCGGCCGAGAAGCGGCGGGCCATCACGAATCGCGCCCAGCAGGTTTTCAAGCAGGGTCGCCGGCTACGATTCACTCTGCTCGGCTTCGGTTCCGCTCAGACCGACGTGATGGCGCTACTCACGTCGCATCTGACACCGCTACACGTGTTTGGTCCCGGCGATTGGCCGTCGTCGCTGCCTGATCTTCACCTGCTCGGCGCGGATGCGGATCGGCTACGGCTCGAAGTTGAGGAACTGCTCTTCTTCGGAGCAATCGCCCTGGCAGTGGACGCGCGAACCTCTCCCGAAGCCGCTGGAGACGCCGCGGATCTCTGCCGAATCGCCTTGAAGTTCACACAAACTCGCGAACCCTGGCAGGCGCTTCTCGATCGGATGGAGGCCGGGGAGACCCGCCACGACACTCGCACCGACCCGGCTCACGCTCCCGCCTTGACCGACTCGGCACTCGCCTGCGTCCAGTGGGGTGTGATCCATGCCGTCGTCGATCGCGATCGTCACGCTGAGTCGATCATCTGGCTGGAGCGGGCCGTGCAGATCGACCAAACACGTTACTGGGCTCACTATTTCCTCGCCGATCTGGCGTTGCACGCGGGAGATCACGCTCGCGCCGAAGTCCACTACACGGCGGCCCTCACCGCCGACCCGAACAGCCCTTGGGCTTACTTCGGTCTGGCTCAGGCCCATGCCGGACTGGGTCGCTGGGACGAGTCCGACGAGAATCTGAACCAGGCGATCAGGCTCGCCGAGGACCAGAACCTGGACTTCCCCGAAGCATTCGCGATCCGGGCACGGGCCGTCCGAAGACTCGGTTGCGTCCATGCGGCGATCCAAGATCTCGACCACGCCTCCGAACTAGCCGGCGACCGACCCGACCTGATGCTTCGCTTGATCTGGGAATACGCACTCTGCTTCCCCGAAAGCAGCGCCTGCTGGTCGCACATCTGGGACACCGCGGTCCGGATCAGTCGGCTACACAGCGCGAGCGCCCTTCCCCTCTGGCGATCACTCGCGTTGCCGCTACTCCGCGGCGATATCGCGATTCCCTCAGGCACCACCTCCGCCGCGCGCTGACGAAGCGAATCCAACGTGCGGGCTAACTCCGCCCCGGCCCGACGTCGCACTCACGAAGGCGATAGGGAACCTCCAGGCCGTGGCTCTCCATCAACCTCGCATCGGCAAGCAATTCCATCGACGGCCCGTCCGCCACGACAAGCCCGCGATCGAGGACAATCGATCGTGGGCACAAGTCGAGAACCATCTCCAGGTCGTGCGTGGCTATGAGACGCGTCGCGCTCAGGCCGCCAATCAGCTCAATGAACCGGCGACGAGCGCGCGGGTCCAGGTTCGCGGTCGGCTCATCCAGCGCGAGCACCGACGGCCCACACGCCAGCACGCCCGCGAGACAGGCTCGTTTCCGCTCCCCGAAACTCAGGTGGTGCGGCACCCGGTCGGCTGCGTCCGCCAAATCAACACGCTCCAAGCAGTCGCGGGCCATGCGCTCCGCCTCGGCGGCCGGCAAACCCTGATTCCGCGGCCCGAATGCCACATCCTCAAGCACCGTCGGACTGAAAAGCTGGTCGTCGGGGTCTTGAAAGAGCAACCCGACCCGACGCCGGATCTCGCGATAATTTTTTGGCGTCACCGGCAAGCCATCGATCCAGACACATGGGCCGTCGGCTGAAGTCGACCCCACGCCAACCGCGTTCGGTCCGTGGCCGTGACCCAAGCCAAGCCCGCGACGACCCGGGAGCAGGCCGTTCAAATGCCAGAGCAAGGTGCTTTTTCCGGCACCGTTCGGGCCGATCAGTGCGACCGACTCGCCCGACTCGATCGCCATCTCGACGCCCCGGAGCGCAGGTCGGCCGTCGGCATAGTGAAAGACCAGGCCGCTCACCCGCACAGCGGGATTCGCCTCGGGCCGTTCGTTCGTCATGACCGCCGCCGTCCTGGCGCCGAGGGAGGCGGGAGGTCCTGGCCATCCCAGCCCCTCGCCACCATGGCGGCCTCAATTCGTTCCCCACGTTCCAGGGCACGCACAAAAAGCGCCCCCAGGAGTCGCCCCCGATCGAGCCAGCCTCGCCACCCCCCCGAGCGCACCGACCTGGCACGACGCGCCAGCAGCATCCGATCACGTTCGTCGGCCAAGACGTGCAGATAACGCTCCATGAATGCCAGCGTCGAAACCAAAGGAGCGGGCAGGCCAAGTCGGCGCAGAGCGTCGAGCAAGGCGTCGATCCCGTAGGCCGTCGACAGCAAGACGACGGCACCGACCATGACGGCATTCTTGGCCGCGATCGCCGCCGCGACACCCGCCCAACCCAGTTCCGCTCGCGCGGGGTGTCCCAATCCGACCAGCAACCCCAGCATTCCCACCAATAACGAAAGGCCAAGCCAGCGCCGCATCCACACTTCCGGCGCAACGCCGAGATATCCTCCTGCCGCGGCCAACGCTAAAGCCGCAACCCCGAGGGCCCTCCATTGCCCCAGCGGAATCAAGGCGACCGAAACGGCGAAAACCAGCGTCGTGAGCAAGGCGATCCGTGCGTCGATGCGAGGCCGAAGCGGCGCGATCGAGTCAGTCGATGGCATGGGCGCCGGCCTCGATCGTCGACGCTCCTGAGCCGTTCCCAACCGCCGGGGCCGCCGCAACGACCAGTCGAGGTCGGCGCTCGAGCGAACGTGCCATCACGGACGCCGCCGCGAAAACCACCAAAGTCCCCACCGCGCCCGCCGCGGCCGTCGCCATCTTCAGCGAGTCGATCCCCGGCAGTCGAAGCTGGTAGTCCGGCATGGGAGCGACCGGCTGGGACAATGCTTGCTCACCGTCCGTCTCCTCAATCACCCCCACCCGCGACCCGACCCATTCCAGGCCATCGGGCCAGTCCCACGCCAGCGGTCCCAAAAACATCGCCACGGAGAGGGCAACCGCGAGACCTGCCAGACCGGTCTGCCTGATCGCCGCATGATTTCCGGAGGCCAAGCCCGTCGAATCAAGCTCCGGAATCAGATCGGGCCGCACTCGCAAAACCGTCTGCAAAACGACTCCCGTGATCAACGCTTCGCCCACTCCGATCGCGGCATGAACCAGCAACATCCAGCCCAGAACCGGCAAAAAACTCTGCCAATTGCCGGAGGCGGTCAACTCCAAGGCGCAAGCCCCCGCCGAAAGCAGCACCGAAACCCAGGCCGCCGCCATCGCACCCACAATCACCCCACGCGGGCCGGCGATCCGCCGCCGCAGGCTGGCGTAAACCAGGTAGCCCACCCCTGCGCCAATCATCCCCATATTCAAGTAGTTCGCTCCAAGCGCCGTCACGCCGCCATCGGCGAACAAAAGCGCCTGTACCATAAGCACGGCCGCCAACACAAACGCCCCTCCCCAGGGGCCAAGCATCACGGCCGCCAGCACTCCACCCAGCAGATGGCCCGAAACTCCCGGCAGTACGGGAAAATTCACCATCTGCGCGGCAAAGACAAAAGCCGCCGTCATCCCCATCACGACCGGCGAGGGTGGGCCCCCCGGTGCGCTGTTCCATCGACGTAACGCATAACCCAGGCCACCAAGGGCAAACGCCCCGGCCGCCAGTGTCACCGGACCTGAAAGGACCGCGTCGGGTAAATGCATGAATTCTCGTTCGTTCCAGAATCAGGGCGGCCACATCAATGTTATGCGCCTTTTCCCAAGTAGCGCATAACAACCCCGCGTCGTCAAGCGGCGTGCCCGGCGGTCTCGGCTCGGCTACGATGACACCTAGATGGCGCATGAACGCGTGGCCCAAATGCGGCAGGGGAGCATCATCGATGCGGGTCTTGATGACGGGCGGCTATGGCTGCATCGGCTCGTGGGTGGCGAAGGCACTGGTCGATTCCGGACGTGAAGTCTGGATCTACGACCTGAAGGAAGACACCCACCGGCTCGATCTCCTGATTGAGCCGGAGCAGCGTGCCCAGGTCCACCACATCACGGGGGACGTGGCCGATCCGGACGCGGTGCGCGCGGCCGTCGAGCGGGCGGAGATCACCCACTTGCTCCACCTGGCCGGCTTGCAAGTACCCACCTGCCGGGCCAATCCGCTCCTTGGCGCGCGTGTGAACGTGCTCGGCACTTTGGCGGTATTCGAGGCCGCGGCCGCATTGCCCGACCAGGTCGCGCGAGTCGTTTATGCCAGTTCGGCCGCGGTCCACGCGCCACCCGATCCTGGCCAGCTCGAAACCCCCGTGGGCGACGATGCCCGGCTATCTCCCACGACCCACTACGGCGCGTTCAAAATCTGCAATGAACTGAACGCACGGGTTTACTGGCTCGATCGCGGAGTTTCGAGCGTCGGCCTGCGACCCTGGACAGTGTATGGCGTCGGCCGCGACTTCGGCGTCACCAGCGAGCCGACCAAGGCCATCAAGGCCGCCGCCGCCGGCAAGCCGTACCACATCAGCTACGGCGGGTTACAAGACTTCCAGTACACGGCCGACGTCGCCGCGACCTTCCTGCGTGCGCTCGAAGCGCCGTTCGAGGGCGCCGAGGCTTTCAACGTTCGGGGCGAAGTCGCGCCGATCGAGACCTTCGTGGCCGCCTTGCGGGAGGTTACACCCGGCGACGTGGGCGCGCAGATCACCCACGGCGACCGCCAGTTGCCCATCTCCCCGAGTCTTGATGATTCGCGTCTCCAGCAGCAACTCGGCCCCTTGCGGGCGACTCCCTTGAATGTGGGAATCGCCCAGACCTACGCACACTTCGCCCAGCTCCGTGCGCAAGGGCGGCTCGATCTTTCTGATCTCGACAAATGAATTCGGCCCACGCACAGCCTCGGTTTCGAGGTCGAGCGCGGGCCGTCATCGGTGTGTCCTCGCCTCAAGGCGCAGGAGCGGTCGCCGGCTTGGTGGTTCCCGGTGCTGCCGCGGCCGGCTGGGCCGGTGTGGTCTGGAACAGATCCTTGGGCATCGGCTTCAGCTCGATCTCGGCGGTCTTCCGCATCTGCTCGACGATTTCGGCCTGAAGGTCGCCGGCGTACTGATTGAGAATCGCGGCTCGGGCCTTCTCAATGTCGATCGCCTGTCCCTCGTCACGGTCGGTGACGTTGATCAAATGCAGGCCGTATTCGGTCTCGACGACATCCGAAAGCTCGTCCTTCTTGAGTGCGAACGCCGCCTTCGAAAACGGCTCGATGAAGATGCCCCGGCGGGGAAACTTGCCGAGGTCGCCGCCGGAGGGCTGTTCGATGTTGCCGTCGTCCTCCGAGTATTTGTTCGCCGCGTCAGCGAACGAGATTTTCTTGTCGACGATTTCCTGACGGATGCCCAGCAGCTTCTGGCGGGCCGCCTCTTTCGCCTCGGGCGACGCATCGGGGGCAAGCTTGAGCAGGATATGACGGGCGCGCACCCGGCTGCCGCTGAGCAGGTCCTTGTTCCGCTCGACGTAATCCTTCAGCTCCTTGTCGGTGGCTCGCTGCGTGACATAAACCCGCCACTTCTGCTCCGACGCCATCTGCTCGCGGAAATCTTCGATCAGGGTGGCGGTGTTCGCCAGATAAATCTCCAGGCTGGTGTTCTGGCGCTCGGCGGAGGCGCGTGCTTCATCCTCGAGTCGTCGTAGCTCATCGGCCGAAACCGTGATCTTGGCCTGCTCGTCGAGAAACTGGCGAAGCAAGTGGGTATTGACCAGCGAGTCGAGCACGCTGTCGTAAGCTCGCTCCTCACTGCCCGGCGGAATCTGATTCCGCGCCAGCAGGCTGATCGCCTCGCCCAGCGTGATCGGCCGCTTATTCACGAAGGCAACCGGCTGCTTGGGATCGATCTTGGGCTGGGCCGCCCCACCCGCCGGGGCCGCGGCGGGCGGCGCG
>JBGSYY010000433.1:0-37344 GCA_041750675.1 Isosphaeraceae bacterium
GCGGCTCCGGCCAAGAGCGCCCCGGTTGCCAGCGGTCAGGGCGGTCTCGTTGCACCTGGCAAGGGTGGCGTCGTGGCAAGCGGTCAAGGTATTGCGGCTCCGGCCAAGAG
The DNA here is from genome assembly GCA_041750675.1 of Isosphaeraceae bacterium. Classification (GTDB taxonomy): domain Bacteria; phylum Planctomycetota; class Planctomycetia; order Isosphaerales; family Isosphaeraceae; genus BPJS01. The sequence continues at coordinate 111 of JBGSYY010000433.1, forward strand.
CACCCCGGTTGCGAGTGGTCAGGGCGGGCTCGTCGCACCCGGCAAGGGTGGCGTCGTGGCGAGCGGTCAGGGTCTCGCGGCTCCGGCCAAAATGTATCCGGCCGCTCAGAACTGAGTACGCGATGAGAACATGGCGAGTCAACCTCTTGCTCGCCGTCTCGTCTCGCGGTTAAACCATAAGCGAAATGACCCGGTCGTCATGCGGCCGGGTTTTTTCATGCGCCCCGGCGAGGTTAAACTCAGGGTCGGGGCGATCGAGACGACGCAGGCAACTTCGGCGGTCGGCTCCCGATTGGTCGACGACACAAGGGAGTTCCGAACCCATGCCGATCCCATCTTTGATCCTGGCTCTCGCTATCAGCACAGCCCATGGCGATAACCACGCCTCGACAGTCACGCAGACTCCACCCAACATCGTCCTAATCTTCGCCGACGACATGGGCTACGGCGATCTTGGATGCTACGGCGGCAAGAACCTGACACCGAACCTCGACCGGCTCGCCCTGGAGGGAATGCGGTTTACCGATTTCTATGTGGCGCAAGCGGTCTGCTCGGCCTCGCGAGCCGCCTTGCTGACGGGTTGTTATCCGAACCGGATCGGAATCAACGGGGCGCTCGGCCCCGCCTCGATGAACGCAATCCATCCCGACGAGCAGACAATGGCCGAACTGCTGAAATCGCAGGGTTATGCCACAGCTATTTACGGTAAATGGCATCTAGGACACCGAGAGCCTTCACTCCCCGCTCACCACGGTTTTGATGACTACTTCGGACTGCCGTACTCAAACGACATGGGTCCCCAGCACCCGACCCCGCGGGCCTTTCCCGACCTTCCCCTCATCGACGGTACGGCCGTCATCACCAAGAACCCGGACCAGCGCAAACTGACTGGTTGGTCGACCCAAAAGTCGGTCAACTTCATTAAGGCGAACCGCGAAAGACCCTTTTTCTTGTACGTTCCCTACAGCATGCCTCACGTCCCGCTCCATGTCTCGGAAGCCTATGAGCGCGGGACCGGCCGAGGACTTTATGCGGACGTGCTGGCGGAAGTCGATGCTTCCGTGGGGTCGATCCTCAAAGCTATTGATGACGAGAGTCTACGCGAGCAGACGATTGTCATCTTCATGTCTGACAACGGCCCGTGGCTCACGTACGGCGACCACGCAGGAACGACCGGAGGTCTTCGCGAGGGCAAAGGCACGACATTCGAGGGTGGCGTAAAGGTGCCCTGCCTGGTTCGCTGGCCGAGTGTGGTGGCTCCTGGTTCGGTCTGTCGAGAACCGGCGATGACAATCGACTGGCTCCCGACCCTCGCGCGAGCGGCCGGCATGGAGTCCATGCCGAATGTCGACGGCCGCGATCTGACCCCCCTGCTCCATTCTGACCCTGGCGCGTCCCGATCCGATCCTCTCCTCTTCTACTGGAACGGCGAGCTCCAGGCCGTGCGCTCCGGTCGTTGGAAACTGCACTTCGCCCATGATCACGTTACCTTGGCCGGCCCGCCCGGAAGTGGCGGTCGACCAGGCAAAACGCGTACTGGCCACACCGAGGATGCACTTTACGATCTTGTCGACGATCCGGCGGAAACTAGGGACCGGGCCGCGGAAAATCCGGTCGTGGTTGCTGAATTGAAAGAAATGGCCAAGTCGGCGCGACTCGATCTCGGCGATACCGCGACCGGACACGCTGGCGCTCATGTCCGAAAACCGGCAATCTTCGAGTCGAAATGAAGAGTTCGTGACGATTTGCACGATGGGTTCTTGATTTCCCGGCGCATGATTCCTAGTATTACATTGCGCCGTGGAGCAGCGGTTAGCTCGCCAGGCTCATAACCTGGAGGTCGTAGGTTCGATTCCTGCCGGCGCAACTTAGTAAATCGATTAGCCCGGCTGTTTCCAGCCGGGTTTTTTCGTGTTTGGGTGGAACCGACGCCGCAAGTCGGATTACATTCTCACATCTGTCGGAGAGGAGATAGCAACTGACGAGACCCCAAAACTGGGTTCATGAGAGACTGGAACATCGATAACGGTGGAGCTATCAGTGTGAGTACCGCCTTCGCGATGATCGCATCGGTCGTGTTCGCGTCTCAGAGGGACCAGAAGCCGATCGACTCCAAGGAGTCGGCGGAACCTGTCATCGAACGAATCGCCAGCGACTTCATCGACCCGTTTTACCGACTTGGACCAACGCTCTACTCCGGCGCGCAGCCCAAAGGCGAGGCCGGTTTTGCGGAGTTAGAACGATTGGGGGTCACAACGGTCATCAGCGTCGATGGCGTGCCGCCGGACGTGAAATCGGCGCGGGCTCACGGGATTCGGTATGTCCATGTTCCCTTGAGCTACGCAGCGATCGAGCCCGGCGATGCCGCGCGGATCGTTCGGACTTTTGAGACGAGTGCGGGGCGGGTCTTCATTCACTGCCACCACGGGCGATTTCGGGGGCCTGCTGCGGCGGCGCTTTGCGGTCGAGCCTCGGGTTTCATGCCGGACCGGCAGGCCGCCGCATGGCTGGCCATGGCCGGGCTGAAGCCGGAGGAGTATCCGGATCTATCTTCATCCGCTCTGGAGAGCCGACTTCCAGTTCGTGCAACGCTCGACGCCATTAACCCGGAAGAGCTGCCCGAGCAGGTGGAGGTCGCGGACCTGATCGAACGGATGGTCGAGATCGATACACTGCGAGACGCCTTGCGAGAAGTCGACAGTGTACGGCCGGCAAACGAACGAGCGGCACTGGCACGGCAGCTTCATGAATCGCTTCGCGAGTCGGCCAGGCTGCCCATTGCCGTGAGCCGTGGCGAGAGATTTCTGACCGAACTCTCGAACGCCGCAGAACTGGCTCGATCCGTCGACGAAGCCATCCAAGCCGGCGAAGCCGATCAGGTTGCCCGGCTTCTCGATTCAGTGAGCCAATCTTGCGTCGATTGCCATCGATCCTATCGCAATCGCCGTGTGCAGCCGCCGAAAGGTCCATAAGCTCGACGCCGATCCGAGAAATCGCGCCCTTCATTCTGCTCACCGCGATAGAATAAACATTGATAAAGTCAGAGCTTCGGCGCCATAGCCGGCGAAGTCCGCGGGGAGCCACCGAGATCATGCGATTCCTGCGAGGGGCGACCTTGGCGTTTTCGATCGGCCTGGCCTTGCTCAACGGAGTGGCCCAGGCTGACGACCACGTTGATTTTCTGCGAGACGTGCGACCGATTCTTTCCGATACCTGCTACACATGCCACGGCCCCGACGCCGGCACACGCAAGGCCAGGCTTCGGCTGGATACTCGCGACGGACTCTTCAGCGAACGTGATCTGGGTGCCCCGGTCGTTCCCGGATCGCCGGAAGACAGCACTCTCGTCGAACGCATTTTGAGCGATGACGAAGGGAATCGGATGCCGCCGCCGAAAAGCGGCAAGAATCTGACCGCCAACCAGCGTGAGACTTTGGCCCGCTGGATTGCACAGGGCGCGGAATATCGCGGCCACTGGGCATATCAGCCGGCCACGAAGCCGACAATTCCAGCGGCGGGGCCTTGGGCTGCCAATCCCATCGATGCGTTCATCGCCGACGCACATGAGCGACAGCAGCTCAAGCCCGCGCCGCCAGCCGATCGAGAAACACTCATTCGTCGCCTCAGCCTCGACCTGACCGGCCTGCCGCCGACCCCCCAAGAGTTGTCCACGTTTCGGGACGCCTCTGATCCAGACGCTTATCCGCAAGAAGTCGAGCGTCTCCTTCAATCACCGCGCTATGGCGAGCGGATGGCTCAATACTGGCTCGACCTGGTTCGATATGCGGACACGGTTGGCTATCACGGCGACAATCATCAAGAGATCTGGCTGTATCGCGACTGGGTGATTGACGCGCTTAACGCCAACATGCCCTTCGACCAGTTCACAGCCGAGCAACTTGCGGGCGACTTGCTGCCCAACGCGGATCGTCGCACCAAGGTGGCCTCAGGTTACAACCGATTGCTCATGACAACACGCGAGGGCGGTGCCCAGGCGAAAGAATATGAGGCGAAATACGCGGCCGACCGGGTGCGAAACGTATCGAGTGTCTGGTTGGGAGCGACGCTGGGATGTGCGCAATGCCACGACCATAAATTTGATCCTTACGCTTCCAGAGATTTCTACGGAATGGCTGCCTTCTTCGCAGATGTGAAGGAGACGTCGGTCGGCGAACAACAACCCACGCAGATACCGAGCGACGATCAGGCAAGCCAGGTGGCTCGAATCGACCACCTGAAGGAAGCCGTGGCACAACAGCTTGGCACTTGGACGCCGACATTAGCCCGCTCGCTCGACCGCTGGGAGGCCGAGCGGACGATGCGTGGATCGCGCTGGCGGGTGCTTGTGCCGCTGACAGTGGATTCCGATCAAGGAGCGATCGCGGAATTCGACCCGTATGAAGGCTGGAAGCCGCATGGGATGACGAGTGAAATCGAAACTCTTCGACTGAGCCTGTTTTCCGAGCTGTCGCTGCTGACGACACTCCGTTTGGTGATCCAGCCAAGCAAGGGAGCGGCCTCGGTCGAGAACGCTGAATTGGCGGAGCTTTCGCTCAAGGTGGGAGGGATGCCGGTTGGGTTCGCTCACGCCGACGCGCCGGTGCTGCGTCGGGGTGGCAAGCCCGATTCGGCGATCGACGGCGATCCCTCAACAGGGTGGTCGTTCGCGACCGTCGGAGCGCGCTCCACCGAACTAATACTCACTCTGCAGCATCCGATCGAGGTTTCACCCGAGACTCAGATCGATGTGCAGGTGAGATTAGCGAAGCCGTTGAACGCACGAGGGACAATTTTCCGCCTCGACTCGACCGACGACGCGGCCGACATTCAAGCCGAGCGCGCCCTTCCCGAGGAGATTGAGCGGATCCTTGAGGTTGTGACAAGTGAGCGAAACGAAACTCAGCGTGCGGCGCTCGCCGCGTATTTTCGAACGATTGCACCTGAACTGGCGGCGTCTCGCGCGGCACTGTCGGCCCTGGCGGTCGAGAAGCAGCGAATTGAGCTGGCAATGCCCACAACCTTGGTGACCGAGTCGATGACCGAGCCGCGAGTGGTACGGCTACTCCCTCGGGGGAACTGGCTGGATGAGTCGGGAGAGCGAGTCGCTCCGTCACCACCGACATTTCTGGCCGGTGAGCCTCCAGGCGACCATCGGCTGAGTCGCCTCGATCTTGCGCGTTGGATGACGGATGGTGAGAATCCGTTGGTCGCACGGGTGTTCGTTAACCGGATCTGGAAGTTGGCGTTTGGGCGAGGGTTGGTGGCCACGGCCGACGATTTCGGCTCGCAAGGAGCCACGCCCAGCCACCCCGAACTGCTCGATTGGCTGGCGATCGAGTTTCGCGACAGCGGCTGGGATATGAAGCATCTCTGGCGTTTGATCGTCACGTCTTCAACGTATCGTCAATCGTCTATCGAGAGTGACGAGTTGCGGCAGCTCGATCCAGACAATGTTTGGCTCGCGCGGCAGGGGCGGGTGCGGCTCGATGCCGAGGTCATTCGCGACCAGGCGCTGGCGGCAAGCGGACTCCTCGTGCCCAAGCTGGGTGGTCCCAGCGTACGGCCCTATCAACCTGCGGGCTACTGGTCGTATCTGAATTTTCCGACGCGTGAGTACGAGGCGGACAAGGGTGCCGGCCTCTATCGACGCGGCCTATACACATATTGGTGCCGCACCTTCCTCCATCCCAGCCTGCTCGCCTTCGATGCTCCGACGCGCGAGGAATGCACGGTTGACCGGCCCAGGTCGAATACCCCGCTGCAAGCGCTCGTGCTGCTCAACGATCCCATTTACGTCGAGCTGAGTCGGGCCCTGGCGGAGCGTGTGATTCGTGAGGTCGCGAGCGACGATATCCCGGGACGGATTCATCGGGCATTCACGTTGCTGCTTTCCCGAGTGCCGCGATCCGAGGAACTGGCCGTGCTGGCCGACCTCTACACAAGGCATCAGGCGGATTACGCAGGCGATCAAGCGGCCGCCGAGGCATTGCTGAATGTGGGCGAGCGTCCCGTGCCTCATGACCTCGACGCCATCGACCTTGCCGCGACGACATCCGTCATGCGCGTGCTGCTCAATCTCCACGAATCTTTGATGAGGTACTGACCCGCCATGTCCGACGGACACTGGGACCGGAACAATCCCGCGGAGCGAGCCCGGCGGCTGGGTCGGCGTGCCTTCCTGAGGCGGACGGCGGCCTACGGTGTCGGCACGCTTGCTCTCGGCGATCTCCTGGCTCAGGGTCGAGAACTTGACGATGTGGGCAGCAGACGCTGGAGTGGCGTGGTACGACCCCCGCACGTCGCACCGCGGGCCAAGCGAATCATCCAGCTCTACATGGCGGGCGGACCGTCGCACCTCGAAACGCTTGATCCGAAACCAAAACTCGCTCAGATGCATGGACAGGCGATGCCCGAGTCATTCACTCAGGGCAAGCCAATTGCACAGCTCCAAGGCCAGGAGCTGAAGTGCTTCGCCCCGCAGCATGAATTTATCCGTTGCGGACAGTCCGGTCAGGAAATCGCCGCGATCTTCCCGGAGTTGGCCAAGGTGGCCGACGAACTGTGCATCATCCGCTCAATGTCTACCGGGGCGATCAACCACGACCCCGCCCATACGTTCATGAATACAGGCACGACGATCTCGGGACGTCCGGCAATGGGTTCGTGGCTCCTGTACGGCCTGGGAAGCGAGACCGACGACTTGCCCGGATTCGTGGTGATGACCTCGACTGGAAAATTCGGCCAGGCGCAGCCGATCGCCGCCCGGCAGTGGCATAGCGGGTTCCTACCCTCTCAGTTCCAGGGGGTCGAATTTCACTCGAAGGGCGACCCGGTGTTGTACGTCGCAAGCCCACCGGGTGTGGACGCGAATCGCCAGCGCGACGTGGTTGACGCGGTGCGCCGGCTCAACATGATGGCTCAGCAGGAGCTGGACGATCCCGAAATCGCGACACGCATCAGCGCGTATGAGACGGCGTTCCGGATGCAATCAAGTGTGCCGGGCTTGATGGACCTCTCCGGCGAACCAGAGCATATCCTCAAACTCTACGGCACGCGTGGCGGCGATGGCTCGTTCGCCGCTAATTGCCTTCTAGCGCGTCGGCTGGCCGAGCGTGGTGTCCGATTCATCCAACTCTATCACCGCGATTGGGATCATCACGGCGAGATCAAGGAACACTCGGCAGGCACCGCGCGTGAGGTTGATCAGGCTGCGGCCGCCCTCATTATTGACCTGAGACAGCGTGGAATGCTGGAGGACACGCTGGTGGTCTGGGGCGGCGAGTTCGGACGCACTCCCATGGCGCAGGGCAATGGTCGGGACCATCACATCAAAGGGTTTTCGATATGGATGGCCGGCGGCGGCATCCGAGGCGGGATGAGCTGGGGCGCGACCGACGACCTGGGCTACGAGGCCGTGGAGAATCCCGTCAGTGTCCACGACCTCCACGCAACGTTGCTACACCTGATGGGCATCGACCATACGCGACTGACCTACCGAGCGCAGGGCCGCGACTTCCGGCTTACCGACGTGTCGGGCGAGGTAGTTTCGTCGATCCTGCTTTGAATGGCCGACTCGCCAGAGTTGCAACCGCCCAATTCGATGTCATACTGGTCATTCGTACCGTGTTCGGTTCAACGCGGCGGCGGAGGTCTCTACGGATGGCGAATGCCGATGATCGATGGCGCCTGGTGGGTCGAGGCGCTGCCGACAACCCTCCGAATCGGTTCGAGCCGACCTGGCACGAGCGCGAATTCGTTGAACAATGCCCCGAAGAGGATGAGCCGCCCCGACTGGCAACCGAGTGGATCGCCGACCGCACGCGTACCATCATCGCCCGCAACGACAGCCCCGATGTGGGCTTCGATGCGATCATCAATCCGTATCGGGGCTGCGAGCACGGTTGCGCGTATTGTTATGCTCGGCCCAGCCATGAATATCTGGGATACTCGCCAGGTCTCGATTTCGAGTCGAAGATCCTGGCCAAGCTGGATGCACCCGAGTTGCTTCGGCGTGAGTTGATGGCACCAGGCTGGGAGCCGCGAACTCTCGCAATGTGCGGCGTAACGGATGCCTATCAGCCACTGGAACGCGAACTGAGAATCACTCGCCGCTGTTTGGAGGTGCTCGCGGATTTTCGGAATCCGGTGGCGATTGTCACAAAAAACCGGCTCGTGACTCGGGATGTCGACCTGTTGGCGCGACTGGCCGAGTCGAGCGCGGCGGTGGTCCTGATCTCAGTCACGACCCTTGATCCACGTCTCGCACGCCGGTTGGAGCCTCGCGCCTCGCTGCCCGATCAACGCTTGGAGGCGATCCGTACACTCTCCCACGCCGGCGTCCCGACCGGCGTGATGGTCGCACCGGTCATTCCGGGTGTGACTGATGAGGAGATTCCGGCGATACTCCATTCGGCCGCGGAAGCAGGGGCCTGTTTTGCACATCACGTCCTACTGCGGTTACCCGGGGCCGTTGCCGGTCTGTTCGAGAACTGGCTGGATCGCCAGATGCCGGAACGAAAGGCGAAAGTGTTGCAGAGGCTGCGAGCGATGCGAGTCGGACAGCTCAACGATGCGCGGTTCGGGAACCGCATGCGAGGTGAATGGCCGATAGCGGACGCGATTGACCAATTGTTCGGTCTCGCATGCCGAAGATCAGGACTATCACGCCAGGGTCCGACGCCGTCGGTTGCGGCATTCCGTCGCCCGGGTATCGAAACACAGGGACGTTTGTTTGGAATTTGATTTGAGAGCTGGCGGAGTTTGCAGTGATGCGCGAGGAATGGGATCGAAAGCGAGTCGAAACGGCGGCCCAGGTGGTCGCTCGGGCCGAGGCTTTGATCATCACTGCAGGTGCGGGTATGGGCGTTGATTCGGGGCTCCCTGACTTTCGCGGTCGTGAGGGATTCTGGCGGGCATATCCGGCGTTCGCGCGGCTGGGCCTCGACTTCGCCGAACTGGCGAATCCGCGTTGTTTCCAGCGCGATCCAGAGCTTGCCTGGGGATTCTACGGGCACAGGTCGAAGCTGTATCGCGAAACGCGGCCCCATGCGGGTTTCATGATCCTGAAAGAGTGGACCCGGCGGATGCCGGTTGGGCACTTCGTCATAACATCGAATGTCGACGGTCAGTTTCAGAAGGCGGGATTCCGCGCCAATCGGATTTATGAGGTGCATGGGACAATCCACCGTCACCAGTGCATCGCTGAATGCGGGGTCGGATTATTCGCTGGCGATGCGAAAGGTGTCGCGATCGATGAGAAGACTTGCCGCTCTATCGGTCCCCTGCCTCGCTGCCCCTCGTGCGGAGCATTGGCAAGGCCGAACATACTCATGTTCGGCGACGGGGGTTGGGATTCGCGCCATAGCCAGCAACAGGAAGATCGGCTGATCGAATGGCTCGAGCAGACCGTTGACCGGCGCCTCGTGGTCATCGAGTGCGGAGCAGGTCTGACGATTCCGACGATCCGGAAGCTCTCGGAACTGTACGCGCGGAGGGCAGGCGTCACGCTCATCCGGATCAATCCGCGCGAAGCGGAGGTGCCAGCGGGTGGCCATCTCTCCCTTCAGAAAAACGCACGAGAGGCGCTGGAGGCGATCGACGCCGCCATTGTGTGGCCGTCAGGATAATGCGTTTCAACCATGCATCAGTATGGGTCAAGGCGATTTCGCGCAACGAAAGCCGACGTGGGACATACCAGTGTCGATTGCCCCGCCGTGTCGGGCGCTAGGGCGATAACGAGAACAGTAGCTGTCGTTGCAGAGAAAGGAACCGCCGCGCTGAACGCGGAGCGGTGTGAACGGCTGGTTTGGGTCGCTACTCCGGCTCGGACCGGTAGGATTCTCAGTGACGACGCCCTTTCCGGCTCGCGGGGCATAGAGACCATAGTCATACCAATCCGCGCACCATTCCCACACATTGCCCGCCATGTCGTGCAGTCCAAAGCCGTTGGCCGGGAACGACTTGACCGGGGCGGTGCGAACGAAACCATCGCGCTGGGTGTTTTTTGTCGGAAAGACACCGTCCCAGATGTTGGCACGAATGTTGGTGTCAGAGGGTGGGTCGTCGCCCCAGACGTATGGCTTGCCATCGATCCCACCCCGCGCGGCGCGTTCCCACTCGGCTTCAGTCGGCAAGCGTTTTCCGGCCCAGTGTGCATAGGCGGCTGCGTCATCCCAGGAAACCTGAACCACCGGATGATTTTCGCGTCCCTGGAGGTCGCTGTCGGGGCCTTCCGGATGCCGCCAGTCGCACCCTGGGGTCCAATTCCACCATTGCGTGTAATTGTCGAGCGGAACCGGAGTGTCGGTCTGATGAAAAACCAGTGAGCCAGGTACGAGCAATTCCTTGGGAGGCGGGGGCGTTCCAGGTGGCGATTGACGCATGATCTCGTCCAAATCCGGCGCTTTCTCGGCGGTAGTGAGGTAGCCGGTTGCCGCGACGAACTCTGCAAACTGAGCGTTTGTGACCTCATGCTCATCGATCCAGAACGCGTCGACTTTGACGCGATGGGAAGGGCGCTCGTCGGGCCAGGCGTTCGGATCGTCAGTGCCCATCGTGAACTCGCCCGCGGGAATCAGCACCATGCCGGCCGGGGGATCAGCAGCATCCGTCGTGAGGGCGACTTGGCTTTCTGATGGAGGCGAAGCAGGATTCGGGCGAGATGAGACGATGACGGCTGGGGATGTCGAGGGTGAAATCGCGGGCACCAGTGCGGTTCCGGGATTCAGGAGTCGGCGAGCCGCGAACGCACCCGCGATTGCGCCGACGAGAATGACTCCGAAGAAAGCGATTCTGCCAGGCCCCCAACCATTGAGTGGCGGAACGGCGTACACGGTTCGGGTTCGAGTCGGATCATTTCGCTGAGTCGGTGCTGTCATGGGAGCCAAGACTCTCGTCTCAAAAGGCAAGTTTCCGTCACCCTCATCATCGTGGGCATTGAGGCCTGAACCGTGCAAGCGTCAGGGACAAGATATACCCGCTTACTCGATGCACTTAACGATTTTGGGCCGTGTCCCACACCCGGTGGGACACGGCCCAGGATTCTGGCAATTCAGTGCCGGAGACAGGACTTGAACCTGCACCCCAATAAATTGGGACTAGCCCCTCAAGCTAGCGCGTCTGCCAATTCCGCCACTCCGGCAATGATCGACCAACCGATCCGTTTCGACTCTGGTCCAAAAAGGGTGATAACCCCCGGGCGGTAGGTCGAGGAATAATACCGCTGAGTTTCCCGGAAGGTCAATAGCCCACGTCGCTTGGGTGGAGCTTGGGCGTCGAACACCGTTCGCTTCGCTTTAATCCAAAAGATCGGCAGAGACGACCTGACCGCCAGATTCGTTTGAAGTAAGAGCGATCAGCGCGCCGATCGTAAAACATTGAGCTTCAGACCCTGGGAAATTGCGACCAGGGCGGAAAAGGGCGAGTCCTCGGCTTTCGACCGACGGTGGTTCCTGATGCGCCAAACGATCACCGGAATGGTGGCTGTCTTAGCCGCTGGAGTGATTTCCCTGGGCGGTATTAGCTCAAATGCCGGCGATGACTGGCCGGAAAGTCAACCCGTGGCGCTCCCCGCCGTCGGTGGCCACAGTCGCGTGCGAATTTCCGGGGATGACGCTCGGGGAGGAGGTTTTCTCGCGGTCGTCTCTGTCGCTGGTCGCGACTTCGAGACTGTACCCGTGCTGCTGCGGGTATATCCCTGCCAGCAAGCGGACGCACGTCCGGCATGGGAGAAGTCCGTAAGCCAGATCGAAGTCCAACGACCCGTCGCGCGTGAGGTGAACTCAGAGCCAGCGGTGACAAGGCCGGCCAACCAACGCGACTTTCACCTCCTTGCACGCGTGGGCGATCCGTCAAGTCCGAGCAATTACGAGCGGCGGTCGGGACGATTGCGGGCCGTGGGCGAGCGGGTCCAGGTGTATGTCGATGAGGCGGACGTTGCCGGCGTGGCCGAAGAGACGCTTCGCGACCTAGTCGCCACCTTCGATGAAACCATTTGGCCGATCTCATCGCGACTCTTCGGCGCCGCCGCGGATGTCGACGGCGACGAGCGGCTTACGATCTTCTTCTCCCACCTGGTCGGTCAAATTACGTCTACCGGCGAGCCGGTTGACGGCTACGTGAGATCGGCCGATTTTGACGTGCGCCTCAACCCGCCACTGGGGAATCAGTGCGACTTGCTCTGCCTGAATCCCCGCCTGACGGCCGGCCCGCATCTTCGAACCGTCCTCGCCCATGAGTACGCTCATGGAATCATCTTCTCCCGACGCGTGCTCGACGCCGATCCACCTGGGTCCGGACGCGATGAAGAGGCGTGGCTCGACGAGGCCCTCGCGCATTTGGTCGAGGACTTGTACGGCTTTTCACGTTCAAATCTCGATCACCGCGTCCGCGCGTATCTGGCGCAACCGGAACGGTACTCAGTGGTAATCGGGGATTATTACGCGAAGGGTCTGTTTCGCAGCCACGGCCACAGAGGTGCGACATACCGGTTCTTGCGCTGGTGCATCGATCGATATGGATGGGCAAAACTGCCACTTCTTGTCACTTCTTCGCAATCCGGTGTCGAGAATCTGGAGACGGTGCTGGGGAGTCGTTTCGAGGATCTCTTTCGCGCGTGGGCAGTCGAGCAGGCTCTCGGACCCCTCAGCGCGAGCACAGGCGACGATGCGTCTCCGCGCTGGTATGCCATCGAGGCAAATGGGAGTGAGACACGTTGGTCCGCACCAGCAACCTCATGCCGTTACTTCTGGATCAGGACCGCCGACGAAGCACTGTCCGCCGCGGAGATCGAGTTGATCGCGGAGCCGGAACACGACGTGCATTTGACGCTCATCCGCCTGCCGGAGAAACTGCCGGAGTTGCGTGTCTCGGTCCTCCCTGCCAAGGCACAGGGATCGTCGTTGCTGCTGAACTTGTCGGAAGTTCGTGGACATCCGGCTCAGATCGAGGAGATCTCGGTTGAAACGATCGACGGCTCGAGCTCTCGTGGATCACGCTTGATCGTTCGTGGGGAAGCGCTGGCCGAGATGCTGCCGGAATGGAATCAGCGCGTGAGTGGTGGGGAGAGCACGACCGTTTCCATCTCGATACCAGTTGAGGCGGAAACTCAGGCGATTCGGCGTGTCGAGGTACGCTATCGCGATGAGGTCGGGCGTCACCTGAGCGCATGGACCGAGACCTCGCGGTGAGAATCGAACGGTCGTCTGGCCAGTGCAAAGAGACTGGTACCCGTGCGGAGCCGGCCAGCCAGCGCATGCGGTTTTTCGAGCGCGAAGGCTGTCGTCAGCAACCACGGCCCGGGCCAGGGCGGGAGCCGTAGCGCTCGCGAATAGACATCGAGCGGAGATTGGTGAGGAACATCGCGACGCACTCGACGGTTGCGAAACAAGGGAACCATCCAGGCACCCCACCAGTGAAGTGAGTTGAGTTGGAGGCCGGTGTCCTCGAAGGCTGCCGAGAGCGAATCGGGGAGATAGCGCCGGCGATGTCCCTGAATGTCGTCGAAGCGACTCCAAAGGTCGGGACGGGCTGGGACGCTGACGATCACCCAGCCGCCCGGACGAACCAGAGCGGCCATGCGAGCCAACGCTGCGCGGTCGTCGTCGAGATGTTCGATCACGTCGAGTGCTAGAATCGCGTCGAAGGGCTCGAGATTACTCGGCGGATCAAGATTTGTGGAAAGATCGCCATGTACCAAGCGGCGGTCGGCTCGATCGATACGTTGGAGCGCCGAGCGCGAGACGTCGAGACCTGCGGCAGCGAATCCTGCCTTTTCCAGTGAGTCGAGCACAACCCCCCAGCCGCAGCCGACGTCGAGAATCGTCGAGTGTGAACCGAGTCCGAGCCGACGAAGCCAGGCCATCACCAGGGCGGTACGCGCCCGCCACCAGGGATGGCGAGCAACCTGGGCGTGGCAACTCAGCAAGAGCGAGTCGTCCATCCCGTCATCGGAGACAGTGGACGACCAGGATTCAATCATCGGTGCGGCCCTGTGCGTTCGCGCCGCGCAGATGCCTTCCGTCGATGTCGCGATGACGTGGGCGCGGACTCGGGCCGATCGGCCCGGTTTATGGTGTGGGCTGAGGCCGCGCCAGGTCGAACTCGACTCAACATATGATAAGGCGGTCTCTGCTTAACTTCGAGAAACAGCACACGCAGGTATTCGCCGATGATTCCCAGGCACACGAGCTGCACCGCGCCCAGAAAGAGCACCACCACCAAGGTGCTCGCCCAGCCGGGTGGGGCGGAATGCGTGGCAAGCGCGTCAACGAGAACCCAGCCGGTCAGCCCAACCGCCAAGCTCGCCGTGATTAGGCCAACATACGTGGCGATGCGGAGCGGCGTACTGCTAAAGCTAACGAGGCCGTCGGTCGCAAGGCGAACGAGAGAGCGCAGGGAATACTTGGACCGACCCGCCGCACGAGCGTCGCGATCGTAGAGGATGCCGATCTGTCGAAAGCCGACATGCCTCCGCAGCCCTCTGACGAAGCGTACACGCTCGGGCAAGGCGTTGATCGCGCGAACGACACGACGATCCATCAGACAAAAGTCGCCGCTATCGAGGGGAGCATCGAGGTCAGAAAGGCGACGGAACACTCGGTAAAAAAGCTGGTAGGACAGCCGCAGCCAGAACGGCTCCTGGCGGGACCGCCGAACGGCGTAAACGACGTCGTTACCGGCGTGCCAGGCGTCGAGCATGGCGGGGATCAGCTCGGGGGGATCTTGCAGATCGCCGTCCATCACGATGACGGCACGGCCCCGCGCATGGTCGAGACCCGCAGTGACGGCGGGCTGATGGCCGAAGTTGCGACTCAAAGTCAAAACGCCGAAGCGTGCATCCCTTCGGGCCAATTCCGAGAGCAACATCGGTGTGCGATCTCTGCTGCCGTCGTCGATGAAGAGGATCTCGGCATCGAGTTTCAGGGCATCCAAAGTGTCGCAAACGCGCCGCGCGAGCTCGGGCAATACGTCTTGTTCGTCGCGAAGCGGTATGACCAGGCTCAAATCGGGTCGCATGGCGAATCGCCTCTGGAGAGGGCCAGGAAGAACGCCCGGGCCAGCTTGGCCGAACATACCACCGCGCTTGCTTCCCCAAAAGGCGGAGTTACGCCCGGAGGAAATGGCGTTGACACCTTGCGACGCCTGGATGATATTAGCCGCCCGCAGGGGGACGAGCGGGGGACCGGTCTCAGGGAAGTCCGGACCACGCGCCAACGTCCGCCCGCGAGCGAAGATGGTCGAGGCCACAGGGACGGGGCCTGAAACGGCTCCCTCCTCAAGGTCCTGTCGGCTGTCGGTCGCAGACGTCCACGGAATCGACTTCTCTTGAGGCGACAGACACCCCACGCTCCCGGCGCAAAAAAATCAACGCGCCGCGCGAGACTCCTCACCACGGATGGCCACCATGCGCATTCTCGTCACCGGCGGAGCCGGCTATGTCGGGTCAACCCTAGTGCCAATGTTGCTCGACCAGGGTCACAAGGTCCGCGTGCTTGACAGCCTGAAGTTCGGCGGCCACGGTTTGCTGCCTTGCTGCGAGTATCGCGGCTTCGAGCTGATCAAGGCGGACATCAACGATGAAGCCGCGATGACCAAGGCTCTCGATGGTGTCGAGGCTGTGGTTCATTTGGCGGCAATCGTCGGCTACCCCGCCTGCAAGAAGGAGCCGCAGGTCGCGCAGGCCACAAACGTTGATGGAACGCGCACCTTGCTGAAGCTACGCCGCAAGGATCAGCGAGTTCTGTACGCTTCGACCGGCTCAATCTACGGCTCGGTGCCCGACTACGTCTGCAACGAAGCGACGCCCCGCGCCCCGATCACGCTCTACGGTGAGACCAAGGGCCAAGCGGAGGAGATGATTCTCGATGCCGGAAATTCGGTTGCCTACCGATTCGCGACGGCCTTCGGCGTATCAAACCGGATGCGGCTCGACCTGATGCCCAATGATTTCACCTATCAGGCGGTTAAGAACCGCAACCTGATCGTGTACGAGGGCGGATTCAAGCGTACCTTCGTCCATGTGCGCGACATGGCTCGGTCGTTCATCTTCGCCCTGGAGCGGTGGGATCATGTCAAGGACGACGTCTACAACGTCGGCCACGAGAGCATGAATTTCACCAAGGAAGACGTTGCCCGCAAGATCATGAACTTCGTCGATTACTACCTCCACTTCGCCGAAGTCGGCACCGACGCCGACCAGCGCAACTACGAGGTCAGCTATCAGAAGATCCGCGAGAAGGGGTTCGAAACCACGATCGATCTGGAACGCGGCATCGAGGAACTGGTCCGCGCCGCTCGTTTGATCGATTTCCAGAATCCGTTCGCAAACGTCTGAGGCATCCCAAGACTGGTCAAGAATTGCGGAGGCCGACGCGCAGTGTCGTCGGCGTCCGCAGCTCCCGTTGCCACCGCAGTTTCCAGCGTCTGTGTCTGCCCCTCCTTCTCGGATCCGCACCATGAAGAGCTTCTGGACTGGAAAGCGTGTCACTGTCACCGGCGGCGCTGGCTTCTTGGGCCAGCACGTTGTGAAGCGGCTGCGAAAGTACGGCGCGGAGGTTTTCGTCCCGCGAAAGCGAGACTACGACTTCGTCGCACTCGACTCCTGCCTCCGTTGCCTGCTCGAACAGCCGTGCGACGTTCTGATCCACGGCGCAGCCTATTACGGCGGTATCGGCATCAACGTCAGCGAGCCGGGTCGACTGTACTATTCGAACCTGGTCATGGGCGCGAACCTGATGGAGGCAGCCCGACTGGCCAAGGTGAAAAAAGTCGTCAATATCGGCACGGCCTGCAGCTATCCTGGCTACCTCGAAGGTCATTTGAAGGAAGCCGACCTCTGGGCCGGGCCGTGTCACGCCAGTGTCGTCAACTACGGCCTGACCAAAAAGATGCTTGCCGTGCAGGGCCAGGCCTATAAAAAGCAGTACGGTCTGGACTCGATCCATTTGATCCTCACGAATCTCTATGGACCCGGAGACAGCTACAACCCTGATCGTTCCCACGTCGTGGCCGCGCTGGTTCGCAAGTGGGTCGAGGCCGACCTCGCCAAGGCCCCGTCGATCGAAGTCTGGGGGACTGGCAAGCCGGTTCGCGAGTTCATTTATGTCGAGGACTGCGCCGATGCGATCGTGCTCGCAGCCGAGAAATACGACGACGCGGCGATGCCGCTCAATATCGGCACCGGAATCGGCACGTCGATCCGCGAGCTGGTTGAGACGATCAACGACGTGACCGGCTATCGCGGCAAAATCGCATGGAACACCGACAAGCCCGACGGCGCGGCGTTAAAGGTGCTCGATGTCACCCGGATGACCGAGGCACTCGAAGGATGGACCGCCCCGACCGACTTGCGGGCCGGTCTCGCCAAGACGATCGGTTGGTACCAAGAAAACAAGGCCGAGGCCGACACCAAGTGGTGACACACATCCGCCACGACTACTTGTGAATACCCTGAATTGATCCGTTAGTCTCAAGGAAGGCCGTGTCGAACATCATGAGCGAGATGGAACCGACCGAAAGCCGGCGGCGTGGGGCGAATCGCGTTCTCCTTGTAAACCAGCATTACTGGCCCGACCATGCCTCGACCGCGCAGCACTTGACCGACCTGGCCGAATCGCTGTCCGAACAAGGGCACGACGTACATGTCATTTGCAGCCGCAACGGCTCCCGACCCGGAGGGCCGCAGCGCCTCGCACATGAGGTGCGTCGCGGAGTGACGATCCACCGCGTCGGTGCGACGGGCCTGGGACGATCCTCGACACTGCGCCGAATGGTCGACTATTTGAGCTTTCACAAGGCGGCACTCTTACGCGCATTGACCTTGCCCCGGTTCGATGTCGCTGTCACGCTGACGACACCACCGTTGATCGCTCTTGTAGGCCTGCTGCTCAAGCGTCTTCGAGGCACCCGACACGTCTACTGGAGCATGGATTTACATCCCGATGCCAGCATCGCGCTGGGTCGGATGTCAACCCGCAATCTGTTGATACGTCGCTTAACAGGTTTGAGCAACTGGCTGTATCGTCGGGCCGACCGGGTGGTCGTGTTGGGCCCATACATGGCCGAGCTTGTCCGGCGCAAAGGGGTCGAGCCGAACCGGATCGTCACGATCCCGGTCTGGAGTCGACGTGATGAGATCTATCCACTACCCCGCGAGGATCACCCGATTCGTACGGAGCTGGGCTTGGGCGACCAGTTCGTCGTGATGTATTCGGGCAATCACGGACTGGCACACACATTCGACGCGATTCTTGACGCCGCACGCCGGTTGCGAGACCGGGAGGATATTGTGTTCCTCTTCGTCGGCGACGGCCCGCGACGCCATGAGGTCGTCCTGGCGCACGAGGGTGCCGGGCTTCAGAATATCCGCTTGCTCGACTTCTTTCCCCGCGAGCACTTGCACGCATCGCTCTCGCTAGCCGACACCCACCTCGTCTCGCTCCGGCCCGAGATGGCCGGCATCTGTGTGCCAGGGAAGCTATACGGCGCGATGGCCTCAGGCCGACCGGTCATTTTCGTCGGCCCGTCGCGGTGTGAGGTCGCCGATACCATCCAGGAGCTGAGATGTGGCGAGGTGGTCGCACCGGACGACGGCTCGGGACTCGCCCAGGCCATCGAAAAACTTGCTGACAATCCCGCGCTTCGGGACGAACTGGGTGAAGCGGGACTCCAAGGCTTCCAGTCGTGTTACGAGCGCGAGCCCTGCTGCGCGGCGTGGTGTTGGATGCTCGATGAGCTGAGAGGCTCGGTGACAGCGGAACCGGAGCCTGCTCGGACCACTCGGCCGGTACTGCCGGTCACGATCATCGCCGATAGAGTGCGAGCCTGAGACGTGCCTCGATCGCTTGTGTCTTCGCCCAAGAGGAGCCGTCTGGACCATGCTGCGGCACGCCACTCTGATCGTCTTGATCACCTCAGGCATCAGTCTGGGTATGGGGCACTGGGGCGACGATCTTATCACATTCGATACCATTCAGGAGCGTCACGATCGCGCTCTGATCGCCGATCTCCGCAACTACTTGCAACAATCTCCGGGGGCCGAAGACCGCGACCGCGCGTACCTGAGGATTTTCGAGACGGCCGTCGATCACGACTGGTTCGCCGAAAATGAGCCTCTGGCCGCCGCCTATCTTGAGGCGCAGCCTCGCGGCGCTGTCGCGCCCATGGCCCGGATCGTAATCACTATGGCCCGCGCCCGGGCCGGCGGTTTTGAAGCCGCCACGGAAGGCTTCCGACAGCTCCTCCAAACGCTGGACGACGATCGACCCATCGCCTTCGCGGCCGATTTCGCCCGCACACTGGCTGGAGAAGCCGTCGTAGCTGGAAAAGTGCCGATCGCTCGTGAGGTTTACGGCATCCTTCTGGAACGGTTTGGCTCCGACGCGGAACTTCGCGCCGACATCGGACGGTGGCTGAGCCGACTGGACCTGGTGGGCCAGCCGGCGCCCGACTTCCGGGTCCGCGACCTTGGCGGCGCGCCGATCTCGCTTGCCGACTTCCGCGGCCGCTACGTACTACTGGACTTCTGGGCAACCTGGTGCGAGCCATGTCTGGCCGATCGCCCCGCGCTGCGTCTCGCTTATGACGCACACCAGGCGGATCGTCTCACCGTAATCTCAGTCAGTCTCGACGACACGGCCGACGTGGCTCGAAATCTCGTCCGCCAGCGCGATTGGCCCTGGCGTCAGATTCACGCTGCGACTGCCGGGTCTGACCTGGTGGACTTATTTCGCGTGGAACAACTACCAGCCAGCGTGCTGATCGGCCCCGATGGTACGATCCTCCGGCTCGACCTCAAGGGCAAGCCACTCAAAAATCTGCTGGATATTGAACCTGGTTCAGAGTCGAAGTCTCGGTGATGACGCGATCAGAATGGAGGGCCTGGCGTCACTTCGCAGGTTTTTCCAGATCTTGCCGGATCAGGTCGAGGAAATCGTCGTCGCTAACGTTCGCCGGCGTGGTTTCCGAAGGAGCGATTGGTTGGTCGGCAAGGGGATCGACCGCCAGTTCCTCACGCCGCGGGATCGGTGTGTTCTCGGTCGTGCTGTCCTGCTTACGGCGGCGATAGGACGATGAAGTCTCACGATCGCTGCCGATCCCCGCCATTTCCATCAAAGAGCGCCGCTTGCTTGTCGACAACTCTTCCTCGAGCATGAGATTCGCGTCGAGCAGCGAAGTCGGCGCGACCGGATCATAGTCGATCATGTAAGTATGACCGGCCAGCGAGAGTTCGTCGTCGGGCATTAACCCGTGTTCGCTCAAAATTTTCTGCCCGTTGACGAGTGTTCCGTTGCTGCTATTGAGGTCGCGGACGTGCCAGACCCCGTTAACGAATCGAAGCTGGCAGTGGCGGCCCGAGATGTTCTCGAAGTCGAGCCGCACATCGCTGGTCGGGCGTCGGCCCAAAATCAGCTCGTCCTTTTTGAGCGGAATGGGATCGCCTCCGCCCACGGGACGCATCACACCGAGCGGCTTGGGGTGCGTGGTCATGCGTTGAGTCTCCGTGATCGAGCGGGGTCAGGTTCTCAGAGCGAAGTATTCACCGCTTGCTTTCAGTGACAGACCAAAATATTGAGTCGGTCAATAAACAGTACGCACGCTGGCTGATTTTGTGACGGCGTTTTTTTCAACCAAGTCGTCCCAATCCCAACGTCCCAACCTTTTTCAGGATAGTTCACGTTCGTTACGCCGCTTGGAATTTTCGGTCAGGACGCTAGTTTGGCAGGGCAATCGGGATTAGTTTCGAATTGGTTGGTTTTGACCCGAAGATCACCCTACTGGGTGTACAATCCCTTCGAAGGATCATGATTCAATGAGCGAATCCCCTCACGCACTCTTGCAGACATCTCGACGAAACTGGCTCAAGGGAGTTTTGGCCGCGACTCAGGCCGGCATGGTGCTTCGTTCTTCGGCCGCCGGTGAGGTTGCTTCGAACTTGTTTCCCTTTCAGCTTGGTATTCAAAGCTACAGTCTCCGCGCGTTTTCGATTGTCGACGCCTTGGCCCGAACCCGTCAGCTTGGTTTGCGTTACTGGGAATCGTACTCGGCTCATGTTCCGATCGAGTTGGCGAAAGTCGATGAATGCAAGCAACTGGCAGCCGAGGCTGGGGTATCGATCACCGGCTTCGGCGTCATTCCCTTCACGGCTGACCACGAGGCGAACCGAGGCTACTTCGAGTTTGCCAAGGCACTAGGCGTTGCCTACCTCTCCGCCGACCCAACTCCCGACGCGTTCGACAGCCTCGACAAACTCGTGGCCGACTATGGCGTCGGCATCGGGATCCACAACCATGGGCCCGGCCACCATTGGGAGAAAATCGCGACGATTCACGACGCCATCAAGGAACACAACCCGAAGATCGGTTGCTGCATCGACACCGGGCACTTCTTGAGATCCAAGGAGGACCCGGTCGAGGCCGCTCGCGTTTTTGCCGGCCGCATCTTTGGCGTCCATCTCAAAGACGTCAAGGACGCGACCATCTTTACCGTGCTCGGCAAAGGGGATCTTCAGACCGCCGATTTGCTGGCCGAGCTGGCGCGACAAGAATACGGATATTGCTTGGCACTGGAGTACGAGGAGAATCCCGAGGATCCAATGGCCGAGATCCGCGACTGTCTGGGAGCCCTGAAAGCGGCCATGCCCAAGTCCTGAACAGATTCCCCTAACGATTCGGTCGGGAAAATCGTCTTAGGGTGGTAGGGGACACCTGCTCGGCGACTCATGCTGTGCCGGAGGCCTCTCGAACCCGCGGATTCATACAGGGGATACCGACCCATGCGCCGCATCCTGGTTTTGTTGACGTTGCTCGGCCTCGTCGGTCTGCTTGGTTGTGGCGATTCGCTCGATCGAACCGTCGCGAAAAGAAACGCGTCACGATTCGCGACCTCGGCTCCGCCCCCGATGAGGTCTGCTCCGTCCGTCGAGGTGGCCGATGCCAACTCGTCGAGCGGCGTGATGCTGGGAATGAGCGGGAGCATGGAAGGAAGGTCCGAGGATGCCGCCGAGGTGCCTCAGTCCGGGACAGGTACCGCCGACTCAAAGACACCCGCACTGCTCCGAAAGATCATTTACACGGCCGACATCGGCCTGGTAGTCGAAGACTTCGCCGCTGTCGAGCCGACCGTCTCCTCGCTGGTCCGCAAACACAATGGCTATATCGCCGAAATGCAGCTCTCCGGCTCGCCGGGAATCAACCGCAGCGCAAGATGGAAAATCCGGATCCCGATCGACGAGTTCGAAGCGTTTCTCACCGAGGCCGGTGCTCTGGGAGAACTCGAGCGCCAGCACCATGGATCGGCCGACGTCAGCGAGGAGTTTTACGATCTCGACGCCCGCATCAGGAACAAAAAGGTTGAGGAACAACGACTGATCAAGATTCTGGAGGAGAACACGGGCAAGATCGAGGAAGTGCTCAAAGTCGAAGCCGAACTGAGCCGGGTGCGTGGCGAGATCGAGCGGATGGAAGGCCGCATCCGCGTCCTGGATAACCTTACCTCGTTGACGACGGTAACGCTCGAGATCCGAGAGCGCGTCAAGTTCGAGCCCGACGCACCCGTCGCTGCCAGTTTCCCGACCCAGGTCTCCCGAAGCTTCCAGGACTCACTGAACGCCTTGACCGAACTCGGCAAGCGATTCGTTTTGGCGGCTGTCGCCTTGTCCGTCTGGCTGCCTCTGCTCGTGATCGGCGGAATCCTTGCCTGGCTGATCAGTCGCTGGACCCTTCGACGCCTCTATTACACCTTGCTTTGGCTGTGGAATAATCGTTCACATCCGATCGGCCCAGCGCGTTCCTCGTCTCCACCCTCGGCCTGACTTCGGAAGGGAGTCTTACACGCCATGGCACTCGATCGTATTCTCGAAACCGAAGTCATGGATACGGCCGAGGAGGCACGTTCCTACGACCAGATTGATCATCTGGAAGTGAATACTCGATTCGTCGCTGACTTCTTGAAAGCGCACGGCCCCTGCCGTGGCGGTGCAATACTCGACATTGGCACCGGAACAGCCAGAATTCCGATCGAACTCTGCCAGCGCGACCCCAAAGCCCGAGTCGTGGCGACGGACCTCGCCGACCACATGCTCGCCCTGGCCGCCCGCAATGTTGAGGCGGCCGCCCTCTCCGATCGGATTCGACTCCTCAAGTCTGACGCCAAAGTCGTCGGCAACGAAGTGGGTGAGCCTATTGAAGCCGTGATCTCCAACTCGATCATTCATCATATCCCGGATCCAACTCAGGCACTCATCTCCATGATGCACTGCGCCAGCCCAGGTGCGACGGTTTTTGTCCGGGACCTGGCGCGGCCCTCCACCACAGAGGAACTTCAGCGGCTTGTAAACACCCACGCGGCGGGAGCACCCGAGCAGGCCCGCAGACTGTTGGCCGACTCACTCCACGCCGCTCTCACCGAGGACGAAGTTAGGGAGATGCTCAAGTCTCTGGGTGTGGTCGACGCCGATGTCCGGATGACCTCGGATCGGCACTGGACCTGGACCTGGAAGGTTCCAAGCGCATGAGCAACGTCAGCCAGTCGACACTCCGAACTCACACCTTGAGTGGCGACAATCAGCCCGCGCTGCACCTGAAGCACTGGCGTGGAACCCGCTCGCAGGCCACGCTCCTGATCGCTCCGGGACTGGGCGACCATTGCGGACGTTACGCACATGTTGCCGAGCGATTGGCCGGCGAGCCTGGTATGGTTGATGTCGTTGGTTTCGATTATCGCGGCCACGGCTTGAGCGAGGGACGTCGAGGAGTCGTCGGCGACTATTCCGAGCTGGTCGAAGACTTGCTTCGTGCTGTCGAGTGGACGAAAACGCATCTGCCTGGGCAACCGCTCTTTCTTCTCGGTCATTCCAACGGCGGCCTCGTTGCGCTGACAGCCATTATTGATAGCGTTCTCTCGGTCGACGGCCTAATCCTCTCCAGCCCCGCGCTCCAATTGAAAGACGTGGCACCAGCCTGGAAGTTGGCGGTGGGGCGTTTGCTTCGCCGATTCGCACCATGGGTCACGCTTCCTGGACCGCTCCCTGCCGAGTATCTCACTCGTGATCCGGAAATGGCCGCCCAACGTCGCGCCGATGCGCTGGTCCATAGTCGGCTGAGTCCTCCGCTATTCTTCGGGATGATGGAAGCCGCGAAACGAGTCCTTTCGTTGCCTGGTCGCATTCAGGTTCCTTGTCTGACAATTGTCGGCATGAGTGATCCGGTAATTGATCCGACCGTGACTCTAAGGTACTTCGATCAACTGGGCTCGCCCGATCGGGAGCTGATCGAGATCGAGGCTGGTGTCCATGAACCCCTACACGACATCAATTGGCCGAACACACTAGATCATATAGCTTTGTGGCTTCACGCGAGGCTCGCGCGAGTCGGGAGGGTCGTGCCCAGGGGGAGCGACTGCACTCGCGAAATCGCTACTTGATTACAGGGAGAGACATCGCGTAGTATTCTTCGTTATCTGCATTCATGCACTTAGTGACGGATGGAGCCAAGGTCGCAGGTCTGCATTCTGTCTGGGGGGGGTGTGCCCGTGCCGGGGACGATCGGTCGGTGTCGACCAAAGCCAGTGCTGGCTTGGCTATGTTTGCTATTGACGGCGGGCATCGCTCGCGCCGATGTCATCGTCCTGGACTTCGGCACACTACCGTTTGGATCGGGTAGCCGTGCATACGCGATCAATGGTGAGGGGCTTGCGGTTGGTGAAGGAGATCAAGCATTCGCCGGCACACGTGCCATGAGCGGCTCGGGATCGGCGGCCCCCACAGCCTTGGGGGTTCTGCCTGGCGGTTACACCAGTCAGGCAAGAGGTATTAATTCGCGGGGAACGATTGTGGGTCGAAGTCAGACCTATGTTGCTGGATTCGGCATGACGAATCGTGCATTCATGAGTCAGGAAGCCACAGGCATGACTGACCTGGGCACGCTGGCGGGATGGGTATCAAGCGAGGCCCGTGCCGTCTCCGACTCCGGCTTCATCGTCGGCTCTGCCGGCAATCTTCTCGGCGGTTCACGAGCCGTCTACTGGAATCCGGATTCCACGATTCAGGAGATTCGCGGCCTGAGCTCGCGTGGCTCCAGTCTCGCGAACGATGTCAACGACAAGGGCCAAATCGTCGGTTGGTCGGAAAACGTCAGCGGGGTTCGCCGCGCCTTTCTTTCTCAGGCCGGCTCAACGGCTCCCTCCGCCACTCGCGACCTCGGCGGCTTTACCCCGAATGGATGGAGCGAGGCGAATGGCATCAACAATCGGGGAGACGTAACCGGTTCGGCTCAAACCGCGAACGGCCAAATTCACGCCTTTTTCCTCAGCGACGGCCAGGGAATGCTCGACATCCATCCACAGGGCCTGGGTGGCTCCTCATACGGCATGGATGTGAGCAGCCAGGGCGAGGTGGTCGGCCGACTTGACCTGCTCGGCGGTGGCTCGCGGGCGGTCTATTGGACCAAATCCGGCGGCATGATCGACCTGAACACCTTGATCGATCCCAAGGCGGGTTGGATTCTCCAGAGTGCGATGGCCATTAATCACCTCGGTCAGGTTGTCGGCTACGGTACCTACCAGGGTCGAACGCGCGGTTTCATCATGCAGGTTCGCACCGGTGGTCAAGGCTCGGCCGTGCCTGAACCCTCGGCGGTTGTGCTGTTTGGGACCGGGGCACTTCTGCTTTTCGGGCTATCCCGGCTGCGCCGAGCACGTCGAATTTGAGGGAATGCACAAAAGCTCATTCTCGACAAGCCTGCCAATCGTTAAGCTAACTCGAGTTCCACGAAACGCCGCCCTGCGGTTAGCGATTCGTGAGCCTTGGCGATCAATATCGGCTCGGTCGACGCGAAGCACAGTCGGGAGGAATCACGATGTCCTACGGTGGAAGTGCCGAGCCAGGCGGTATTCAGGTAACGTTTCTTGACCAGACAGGAGCGAAGTCGGTGAAGGCCGTCATCGCGCCGGGCGTTCCGGTCAGCCGAATCTTGCCCAACATCATTACACGGATGAATCTGCCGACGACGAGCCCCGACGGTCAGCCGATGAGCTACTCCCTCGACCACAAGGAGGGAGGCCGTCGCCTGGCCGAGCACATGACCTTGGTCGAGGCACAGGTCCGAAATGGCGATGTCCTGATCGTTTATCCGGAGGTCGTGGCCGGCGGATTCGCTGCGTGAGCCGCGTCACCCAAGGCCGCGCCCTGGCCCCGCATAAGCAAGAAATTGCGAGGTTGCGCGTGTGGAACACCCATGAGTCACCCAGGATGCGCCGGCTTCGCTCCGACGAAGCCGCCATGCACCGCCTAATCGAAGAAAGTTCTGTTCTGCGGTGGAAGTCGAGCGGAAGGCCGGCACAGCACTACCTCATCGAGTTTCGGGGTCGGAGCCTCACGCGCGAATCAGGCAAGGTCGGCATGCGAACGGACCATCGTGTCGAGATCAAGCTGGGCGCATCCTATCCGTTGACCGTTCCGGAGCTACGTTGGCTCACCCCAATCTTTCATCCCAACATCTCCGAGATCGGCATGGTCTGCCTGGGTGGGTTCGGCTCGCACTGGGTGCCGAGCCTTCGGCTCGATGCCCTCGTCGGCATGCTTTGGGATATGGCGCGCTATTTCAACTACGACATCCGCAGTCCCTATAATCGTGACGCTGCTCTCTGGGCGGCAAATCAGTCGACATTTACATTTCCGACCGACTCCCGACCGCTTCGTGATCTCCGTGAGGCACGAGGCAGGATCGAGTCGCACCCCGCCGATCCAACTCTGACGCTTTCGCCGGTTCCCGCATCCGAGACTCGCGTCTTGCCCGATTCCGAAGGTCGAACCGACGGTCTGAGTACGGACGAGATCGTTTTCATCATCGATTAAGCCGAGCGAACGAGAGGTCAGGTCCGCGCCCTCATGAGCGACCCCCATTCGGCCGATGGTCTGGTCAAGGCGACCGACGATCCCAGCGGCGAGACCCTCATCATCGATGACGCCGACCGCTACGGACGGCTTCGCCTCATCTCGTGGTGGCGGCAGGAGCGGCTCAGCACGGCTCGTATACTTGTGGTGGGTGCAGGTGCCCTCGGAAATGAGGTGCTCAAGAACCTTGCGCTGCTAGGGGTCGGCGATGTGCAGGTAGTCGACTTCGACCAGGTCGAGGTGGGGAATCTGAGCCGGTCGGTTCTCTTTCGCGCCGAGGATGCGGGCCAGCCGAAGGCCGTCGTCGCAGCACGGCGTGCTCTTGAATTGAATCCGAGTATCGAGATCCACGCCATTGTCGGCGACGTGATCCACGATGTCGGACTAGGACTGTTTCGCGATGCCGACATCGTGATCGGCTGCCTCGATAATCGCGAGGCCCGACTTTGGGTCAACCGACAGTGTTGGAAAGTGCGCCGGCCCTGGATCGACGCCGGGATTCAGGAAATCCAAGGCGTCGTCAAGATTTTCGTACCACCCGACTCCGCCTGTTATGAATGCGCAATGACCCGCCGCGACTATGAACTGTTGAATCTTCGTTATAGCTGCCCGCTCTTGAGCCGTGACGACATTCAGCAGGGGAAGGTGCCCACCGCTCCGACGATCGCCTCGATGATGGCCGCGCTGCAAGTGCAGGAAGCGCTCAAGCTGCTCCACGATCTACCCGTCGCGGCCGGCTCGGTGCATGTGTACAACGGCGTCGGTAATCAGTTTTATACGACGCGACTGCCCAGACGCGAAGATTGCCTCAGCCACGAGGAATACCCGGAACCACTGGCTTTACCCGGGATCGGACACGCCTCCACACTCTCCGAGTTGCTCACCGCCGCCGCCGCCACGCTCGACGATCCGCACACGCTGCATCTGGATCGCGATTTGGTGACAGCCCTGAACTGCCCCCGATGTGGTACACCCACCTCGATCATGCGGCCCCGTTCCCAGGTTCGCCAATCAGAGGCACTCTGCCCGGAATGCGGAGGTTCGGCAGTTCCAGAGACCTGTTCGAGTGTCGAGGCCGTCGACGCGCTCGCCTCCGCGCGGCTCTGCGACCTCGGCGTGCCGCCCTACGATATCGTCCGCGTTGAGGGCCGGCACGCCACGGGATTCTTCCTGCTGGCAGCCGACCGTAGCCAGGTCCAGGGGCGAGATGTGTCGTCTCATTCCGTTGATCACTCCGCAAACTTGGCGGACTGAGGGGAGGAGCCGCGAGTGGGACCGCCCGAAGACATGGTTTTCGGCGACATCCAGTTTCGCGAGCCAACCCGGCTGCCGCGGCCTGATCACGATCCGCTCCGCGCCTGGCTCGCGTTCGGCACGCCCGACGACGACGATCTGCCAATCTTCCTTGATCATCGCCCCGCCGACCAAATCGAGCGTCATGCCCAGAGCGATCACTCGGTCGAATTGGGTGGTATCTTGCTCGGCAAGGAGTGCGTCGACCCTGCCACCGGCCAGCCCTTCGTCTGGGTCACCCAGGCCCTGGAAGCCCGCCATTATGAGAACACAAATGCCAGCTTTACCTACACGCACGATTCCTGGGAAGAGATCTCCCGCGAGCGTGAGCGACGATTCCCGGACCTCGACATCGTCGGCTGGTATCACACGCATCCCGATTTCGGCATCTTCCTTTCGGGGCACGACGAGTTCATTCATCGTCACTTCTTTTCCCAACCACTTCAGATTGCCTACGTGGTCGACCCCGTGCGGAATACGCGCGGCTTCTTTCGTTGGAGCGAGGGCGGCCGGCTCAACCCGGTCGGCGGATTCTTCCTCATCGGCGACCGATCCGATCGAGCCGCGCTGGCCCGGCTCGCCAATCATCTCGAAAACCTTGCGGGCGGCGAGGGGCCGTCCGGTTTCTCACCCCGGCTCGAGGCGGAGCTGATCCAGATGCTCAAACGTTCCCAAGCACCCGCCGTCGTGGAACGGTCCACGAGCGGCGGGTCATTGCTCGCACTTCTGGGCGTTTTACTCGGCGGACTGCTCGCGGTGGTCCTGTTTTGGCTGAATGCGGTCGGGCACGACCTCCGCACTCAGTCCGAATCGCTAGCGGCTCTCTCAAGCGGTGGGCCGGGAGGCACTCTACCGCCTTCGGGACAGGTCGAGGTGGACGCCAAACTCCATGTACTCGATGCCTTACTCGCCGAGGTTCGAGTCGGCGATCCTCCACAGTCACTCTCCGACCGCCTCAACCGAGTCTTTGACACGATCGACGCCGAGCAACGCCGAGCGGCCCGGCTCTCAGTCGAGAACGAGGCGCTCGCGGCGCTCGCGGACCAACGCAAAAAGGACTCGGATGCGCTTCGGTCTTCGCTCGTTCAGACGCAAACCCGCGCCCTGAGAGATGCGGAGGGCTTGCGCCGCGCCACCGCCGAGTTGGCCGAACTTCGAGGCGGCACCGGGGTGGCCGACCCCAAGGATGGTCTTTCTGTCACCGGACTCGCCAGCCGCTACACCTGGGCCCTCTGGGCGGCTGTGTTGGGCTGGCTGGGCTTCATCGCGGTCGGACTCTCCCTGCTCGGCCGCTGGCTTTCCGATCGCCGCGCCGCCGCCGAAGCAGAGGCGTTAGGTCGATCGAATCGCACCGTCGTCAATATTAATCCAGGTGCGCCAACTCATGTCATCGAGTGACCGGACGAAGTCCAGGATCAAGCCGCAATGGCCGATTCGCCTCCTCACCATCGCGACGTCGGTCTATCTCGCATTTTGCTTCACGCCCTCGCTCGCCCGTCCCGCCGGCTCCTCCGAATCGCCTCGCCCCGACGAACCAGCCATGGCCAGCCGGGTCCAGGTTCCCGAGCCGACTCCCGCCGCCGTCGATTATCACTATTCGGGCCTAACTCTCTGGTTTCTCCGTCAGTTCTGGGTGATCGCGGTTCCCATGGTCTGGATTGCCTCCAGAGCGTCCGAGCGGATTCGTTCCAGATTGCCTTCAAGGTCGGCATTCAGTCTCTCGCTTTGCTTTGCCCTGAGTTATTACACAATCACCTCTCTGGTGAATCTCCCCTGGAGTTTTTACCTCGGCTTCGTCCGCGCGCACGATTACGGTCTCTCGACTCAGCCGATTGGCGATTTCGTTGCGGATGAGCTGAAATCGACCGCGCTCTCCCTCGCTCTCTTCGTTGCTGTTGTAACGGGCCTTTACGTAGTGATTCGTCGCTGGCCGCAACGCTGGTGGATCGCCGCCGGCTTGGCCGTCCTGCCGTTGATGCTCGTCCTCGCGTTGATCGTTCCGGTCTGGGTCGATCCCTTGTTTCACGAATACGGCTCGATGAGCGACCAGGCGCTCGAGGCTCAAATCGTTGCGCTGGCCGAGCGGGCCGGCGTCGACGGGTCGCGTGTCTACGAGGTCGACATGAGTCGCGAGACCCGGGCCTTAAACGCCTACGTCACCGGTTTGCTCGACACCAAGCGGATCGTTCTTTGGGACACCCTGCTTGCTCGGCTCCAGGCCGACGAGGTGCTCGCCGTCATGGCCCATGAGATCGGGCATTACGCGCTGGGCCATGTCCTGCAAGGCTTGGCCGTGGCCGCAGGTCTCACCTTCCTGGGCCTCGCCTTCGTCGCGGCCGCCATCCGTCAAGTCATCCCACGCTTCACCGGTCGGTTCGGGATAAGTCGACTCGACGATCCGGCGTCACTCCCAGTCCTTATCCTGCTAGCTCAACTCGCGTCGTTCGCCCTCACACCCGTCGGTTACGCCTTTAGCCGTCACATCGAGCATGAGGCTGATCGATTCGCACTTGAGATCACCCACGACAACCACGCCGCCGCACGCGCGTTCGTGGCGCTACAGCGAGAAAACCTCGGCTTTCCAAGACCCTCGATGCTGCACACTTTCTTTCGGTCCACGCACCCCAGCCTCGGTGAACGCATCGACTTTTGCAATAGCTACCGCCCCTGGTCTCAAAACCAGCCGTCACGATATGCCGCGTTGTTCCGCTCTCCGCCGCCCGCTCAATCCTCGGCCGCCGCCGCGACGCTGGCCGAACCACGATAGAGCTTACGGTTCAATGCCGGGTTGAACGTCGTCCATTCCGCTCCAGGCGGGCTATCGCGGATCTCACGCGTCACCGCGTGTAGCTTGGAATCGAGCGTATCCAGATAGTGCAACATCACCGCTTCGGGTGTCATCGGGATCTTCGGGCTGCCCTGATCGAGCGATCCGTGATGACTTACGATCATATGCTCTAATCTCAGCCTCAATTCCTCGGGAAACCGTTCGCCAAGCAATTCGACGACCCGGCCGATTTTCTCCCGGAGAGTGCAAACGCCCATGACAAGGTGACCGACAAGTTGCCCTTCATCCGAATATCCAAAGGTATGCTCATAGATCAACTCATCGACCTTGCCGATATCGTGGAGGAAGATTCCGGTGAGCAGTAGGTCGCGATCAACGTCCGGATAAAGCGGTGTGACCTTGTCGGCAAGATTGAGCATCGTGACGACGTGTTCCAGCAACCCACCTCGATAGGCATGGTGATTGCGGACGCCGGCGGGCGCTGCGCGATATCGACTCATCAAGGAGTCGTCGATCAAGAAGCACTCGATCAATCCGCGTAACGCAGGGTTGTTCAAGCCGAGAAGCAATTCACGCATCCGCGTGTAAAGAAGGTCGATATTGTCAACCGCCGGAGGCAGGTAGGCCGCCGGATCGACGGTTGTCGCGTCGATCGACTCCAGTCCCGTCACAATCAACTGCATGCCGCCCTGAAACGCCTGGACGCGTCCTCGAGTCAGCACGTAGTCACCCGCCTCAAACCGACGGGCCATCTCTTCGCCGACGTTCCAGAATCGGCCCTCGAGGGCGCCGGTTCGGTCACGCAGTTCCAAATGCAGGTAGGGCGAACCTTGCCGGTTGAGCCGAACCTGTCGGTCAGTAAGTAGGAGAACCTGGTCGACCGTGTCGCCGGGTGCCAAACGATCCACTTGATGTGAAGTCATGGGCCGATTCTAGGGCCGTCCGTCACAGAGGGTCAAGCGACCCTCTGTGACGGACTCTCATCTCCCTTGAATCCATCGCCTCGGAAGCTCTTCGTTAGCCGATCGACCCGGCTCCGCGCGAGGGCAGCCCAATCAGTGCACCTCGACCTGGTCGGTTTAGGGCCCTGCCGGCGAAGGCAGCGCCTCGAGTCGGCGTCCGCGCTGGGATGTTTACCGTCGAGCTCACGGTCGCGGTGGTGACCACACCGACACCCAGTTGCGACGGCGGGAAGAACGGCGATGTGATCAGCCCATAGGCTGGCGTTGGGAAAATGTTCGACGCCGGCGGAGGGGTCAGCGCCGTATTCGCGGGAGCAAGACCGTGAATCGGCGACCCCACCACGCGGAGCTCTTGAAGGATAGGCACCCGGGGGCCTTCAAGATCCCGGATCTGACGGATCTGCTGCAATGGGTCAACAATCACGCCGATGAAGTACTGCCCGGGATCAGCTGGCAGGGCCACCGCCTGACCGCCGATCGTTCGTACATTGGGCGGAGTATCGAGCGTCACATTCCCGAGCACGGTTCGGCCCCGCGCGGGGCTTCGCGACAGCGGCGGTATATTCGGGATGGTGTAGGTGGCCAGGATTACATCCGTCGGCCCAAAGAACTCGTCTGTCGACGCCACAAGCTGCACCGTCACCGGTGCTTGATCCGCGGTGTCGACCGTGCCCAGGTTCGCGATCTGATAGCTCGGCGCGATGACATCACCCGGGTTGAGCACCTGCGGTAAGTCAATCGCTTCCGCCGAGAGCTCCGGCAAGGGAGCGGCCAGCCTTACGGGCTGACTTCCCCGCGAGGTGTTGTTCGATCGATCGATTTCCAGCACAGTACGCGTGTCATTCACACGAAAGAAAACAAAAACGTCTCGACCGTTGGCCGGCAAGCCTCTTGGCTGCTCGGCCGGCATGGCCAGCGTCTCGTAGATATTGACAGTGCTGTTTTGACGAATCTCAGGTACGTCGACCGAGCCGATACGCACGGCTCGTCGTGTCAAACGGTGCGGGTTGGTCGTCAAGTAGACGCCAACCTGGCTTGGCCCTGCGTCGGCAGAGCTAACTGCTCCAGGCGCCAATGCAATCGGCTCAACCATCGAGCTATGGCCGATATTGGAGACATCAACCTGTACCGTGATCGTCCCGCCGTACGCCGCCACGGGCGGAACCGAACCTGTCACAACCAGATCCGGCAACGACGCTCCGAGCGGCGTGTACGCCATCAGGTTGCGTATTTCGAGTGTTTCCAGGCTCGCAAGTCCGCGACGAGGGCGGCGGGCCTTCGGCGAACGATCACGGCACCAGGCGTCAAACGTGTTCAGCATGAGTCTTCCCCGCTCCGGGGGCTCCCCGTGCGCCAATGAAATTGGGTCACGGCACGCCACGCTCCCACCCTGGAGCGGACGCGGCGCCGCCGCTTGTGTCGATCTTCTCGATGTAAAACGTCGTCTCGCTACCAAGCCGCCCATTGCGCGTTTTACGTCGCTGGTGGAAACCGGAGTCGCATCGTGCCGGGTGATCGGGCCGCGACTGATCGGCGGGTTTGAACACCTGTGGCACCTGTACGGGTCACACCCTGACGAAACCACGACCTCACGCGCTGCCCCGAAGCCTCAAGCTCTGGTAAGCTACGACTCTCAGGCGGGTTGTGTTGCTGCTCCGCGGACAGAAATTTCCCTGTGCCTGAATCGGAACCCGCGAATCGCCGCTCGCTCAGTTGTTTACGATTCTTAGGAGCCTCCCCTGTGCGTTGGTCGCAAGCCCTGATTCCCACCCTCAAGGAAAGTCCCGCCGACGCCGTCGCGCCAAGCCACATATTGCTCCAGCGTGCCGGCATGATTCGACAGCTAGGCGCAGGGGCCTATTCTTATCTCCCCCTTGGTTTCCGAGCCCTTCACAAAGCAACCGAAATTGTCCGCCAGGAAATGGATGCCGCCGGAGCGAGCGAGTTGCTCATGCCGGCAGTCCACCCCGTTGAGCTTTGGCAGGAATCCGGCCGTTACGGCGCCATGGGCGGGATCTTGATGGAATTGACGCTCAGCGGCGACAAGCACGCGGTGCTCGGCCCGACACACGAGGAAGTCGTCACCGATATCGCCCGCGACCTGATCAACTCCTATCGCCAGCTCCCGATCACGCTTTATCAGATCCAGACCAAGTTCCGCGACGAGCCGCGGCCTCGCTTCGGCATCCTCCGCACCCGCGAATTCATCATGAAGGATGCCTACAGCTTTGGAGCCGACATCGAGCAGCTCAACCGTGCCTACGACGCAATGTACGAGGCCTATTGTCGGATCTTCGATCGCTGCGGCCTCCCCTATGTCGTCGTCGAGGCCGAAAGCGGCCCAATCGGCGGCGACAGCTCGCATGAGTTCATGGTCCCGTGTGCAATCGGCGAAGACGCCTTGATCCACTGCCCCGGCTGCGGATATGCGGCCAACCGCGAGCGAGCCGAGATTGGCGTCGATCCCGCCGCCCGACCCGCCCCGCATCCGGATGCTCCTCAGCCCAAGCCTGTCGATACCCCCAATCGACGCACGATCCAGGAGATTGCCGAATTCCTGAAGATTCCGGCCGAGTCTACAGGCAAGCTGCTCGTCTTCTTGGCAGACGACAAGCCGGTCGCCGTCTTGCTGCGCGGTGATCATGAAGCCAACGAATCGAAGGTCCGCCGCGCCTTCGGAGCAACCACACTCGTCGCCGCCGAGGCCGAACGGATCCAGGCCGCCACAGGCGCACCGATGGGTTTTCTCGGCCCTATCGGTATCAAAATCCCATTCATCGTCGACCATGCCGCCGCCAATCGACCGACTCTGGTCGTCGGTGGAAATGTCGTCGATGTCCACTTGACCGGCGTCATCCCCGGCCGCGACTTCTCCCTCGACCGTGTCGCCGACCTGCGCAATGCCGATAACGGCGACCCCTGCCCACGCTGCGGGACCCCGATGGTCATTCAGCAAGGGATTGAGATCGGTCACGTCTTCAAGCTCGGCACGAAGTACTCAACAGCCATGGGGGCAACGTTCCAGGACGAAAAGGGCGATTCGCACCCCGTGATTATGGGTTGCTATGGAATCGGCGTGAACCGCATCCTCGCCGCCGCCGTGGAGACCGGCCACGACACCGATGGCATCGTTTGGCCGCTCACGATTGCCCCCTACGAGGTGATACTCGTCCCCCTTCAGACCCAGAACGAAGCGGTCATGCGACTCACTGAAACTCTGGATAAACAACTGAACGCCGCCGGACACGATGTGCTGGTCGACGACCGAGACCTCCGGCCCGGCGTCAAATTTAAGGACGCCGATCTGATCGGTATCCCGCTCAGGATCGTGATCGGCGAGCGCGGCCTGAAAGACGGCCTCATCGAGCTGAAATGGAGGCATGAAGCGAAGGCTCGTACGGCACCAGCCGGAGAAGCTGTCGCCGTCGTAGTCGACGAACTGAAAGCCGCACACGACGCCCTCCGCAACAAAGCGGAGCAACGCCGGCAAACCCGTTCGGACGCTCACAATCGATAAGGAATCCACTCCGATACAACGCGCGCTGCCATGAACACACCAGAACAAACGAACGCTCCGATCCCTCGGCTGCCCTGGATTCTGCTCGGCCTTCTGACAATCGCCTCATTCGGCGGCCCGTTCCTCGCCTGGCTCGTCATTCGCGGCGGCGAGAGCGCGGTCTGGCCTCCCGATCGCCTTGTGGAATGGGTCGTTTTCGCCGCGATCGTGAGCGCGGTGGTCGTTCTCATGCTCGCCTGTTCGGGTCTCGCGCTCGCCCACAAAAGGTCGCTCGCCACAATCCAGCCCAAGAACGATCGGTCACCCATCCGATGACAATGCTCCAACCCACTTCCTCTCCATCAAGTGAATCCTGCGCATGACGATCGGCCTGGCCGCTTTCGCCCTGGCCTTCGTCGCGTTTACCTTGAGCACTGCGCTCTGTGAACTCATTCGCCGCATCGCGCCCAGGGTCGGACTCGTCGACCGCCCCGGCGGTCGCAAGGCTCACAAGGCCACGACTCCGCTGGGCGGCGGCATCGGCATTTGGCTGACGGTGATGCTCATCCTCGGCGGTGTCGGCTTGTTCCTCGTGCTACGAACTAGCTCACTGCCGGCGGCCCTAATGCCTTATATCGAAGGCGTCTGGTCTCGCGCACCGCGACTTGCCCTGTTGCTCATTCTGGGCACGCTGATCATGGGGATGGGGTTGCTCGACGATCGTTTCGGGTTGGGCTGGAAACCTCGCCTCGCTGTTCAGTTCCTGCTGGCAGCGCTGTATGTCTTCCTGGGCGAACAGGCGACTTTTTTCAACGCGAATCGCTGGGTCACCGGCCTGGTCACCGTCCTTTGGATCGTCGGCCTCACGAATTCATTCAACTTCCTCGATAACATGGACGGCCTTGCGGCTGGCGTCGGCCTGATCGCCGCGCTCTTGTTCGCTGCCGCGCAAGTGGCCGTAGGCTCCTACTTCGTGCCCGCCGTCTTGATCGTCTTGGCGGGTGCTCTGGCAGGCTTCCTCATCCACAATCGTCCCCCCGCCCGGCTCTTCATGGGCGATGCCGGAAGCAACTACCTCGGCTTTCTGCTCGGCACACTCACCGTAACCGGCACTTTCACCCGCGAGGGGTATAGCCCACTCGGAGTGCTCGCGCCTCTGCTCATCATGGCGGTCCCGCTTTACGATACCGCCTCTGTCATCATGATCCGCATCCGCGAGGGTCGCAGCCCGTTCCAGCCCGATCGCTCACACTTCTCTCATCGACTTGTTCAGCGCGGCCTCTCGCCACCCCAAGCGGTCGCTACAATCTGTCTCGTCACTCTCGCCTCCGGTCTTGGCTCATTGTTATTGCACCGCGTCGCGAACCTTGGCGAGGCAGCGGTCATCCTGGGTCAAACCCTTTGCTTGATCGGCATCGTCGCGATGCTCGAACTGGGAACCACCCGCCGGGAACGACTCGATGCCCCGCCGAAAATCTCGACCGAGCCGGAAATCCGCGTCAGCGATTAGGCCGATATCGCCCAGCGTCCCGCCTGATCCTCTGGAACGGCACGACATCGCGGAGTCCGCGCGCCGCGTCGGCCTGGCGGTCATTGCCATCGCCGCTCTCGCCCGTTTCACCTGGCCCGGCGAAGCCCACGATGAACTAGGCTCCGGTCAGGGTCTCGCCTGGGTGCTAAGCGTCTTGGTCGGCTGGACCGTCGCCGCCGCCGGCGGCTGGATGGGCGGACGTTTCCGATTCCGCTTCAGTTGGATCGACGCCGCCGCGCTCACGCTTTTCACTCTGGTCGCCCTCAGCGCCGGC
>JBGSYY010000434.1:0-4138 GCA_041750675.1 Isosphaeraceae bacterium
CCTCCAGTTGCGGGCGGATTACCTGGGCGAGACCGAGACCATGAGCCGATTCTGGCTGGAACGCGAAGCCCAAGCCAGGAACCATCGCCCTTACCGACGCGCCGCCTGAACATTCGTCACTTCAAACCACGTCGTGCGCCCTCCGGGAGGTCTGGTACGAAGCCTGCGAAGTTCGAGATCAGCAGCGTCGGGCGGAGGTTGCTCGGCGGCGGCTCCTACTCGCACTGGTGAAGACGCACGGATACGAGACTCTCGGCTACCGCGACATCTACCAACTCGCCCGTGTCGAACTCCAACTGACACCGCACGCCGTCCGTCGCTCTCTTCGCGCCGCTCGGGTGGAAGAGCGCCTTCAGGCGGCAGGCGAAGACCCGTGGCAAATCACGGACAAGTACCTCCTGCGGAGGGCGTCGTCATGATGGCGTCGAAGCCGCGAATGATCGCGATCAACCTGATCGTTGCCGATCCGAACATCCAACCCCGGGCCGCAATGAGTCCTGAAGTAGTCGCCGACTATGCGTCCGACCCTGATGCACTGCCGGCAATCGACGTCTTCGAGGAGGGCGTGCAATTTATCATTGGCGATGGTTTCCATCGGCACGCCGGCTACGTTGCCGCGTCAAGAACAGAGGTTCCATGCAGCGTCCACAAGGGAGGGCGGCGCGCGGCGGCGCTCTTCGCTCTCGCGGCGAACGCCCGCCATGGACTCCGCCGGTCGAGCGCGGATAAACGGCGAGCCATAGAAAAGATGCTCCGCGACGACGAATGGCGACACTGGACCGACCACCGCATCGCAGACCACTGCCACGTTGACCCCAAAACCGTCCGTAACCAAAGAGCGGAACTGGAGAGTACAGGCGAGATTCCTCCAGCCGAGGAGAGGACCGGATCGGACGGACGACGGATCAGTGTGGCGGGAAACGGGCGGGTTTCCTCTGGGGAAAATCCCCAGAAGCCGGCCCATAGCGATCACGCTCGCAACGAGACGGACACCCCAGCAACGACGGTGGTTGAGGTCCTCGACGGCGACACCATCGAATCGATCCGCGAAGAATACGAAGAGCGCCAGGCGATCCAGGACGACATTCCGGATGAAGAGTGGGTCAAGCAGTTCCCTTTGCACAGCGAGCTTCAGAACCACGCACTTCGAAACTTCCACTCAGCCGCAATCCTGTTCCGTGCCATCGAACCACATCGGAGGACTTTCGCGCACCATGCGACCCGCGTCATGAACGCGCGGCGAGGACGACGCGACAACGAATACGAGTACCGAATCAAATCCTTCCTCAGCCTGCCAGACCCTTCCCAATGGCTGAAGTGTGTCGCTCCCGAACACGGCGGATGTGGGGGAATCGGGTGTGTGCCAGGCTTATCCACGTGCCCCGAATGTCACGGGCGCGGATTCCGGATTCCTCATGGGGGTCAGCGGCGGTCAAGGCTGTCAGGAGGGTCGGGATGAGCGTTCTCGCTGACGCCGCGCTCGAACTTTCGAATCGCTTCGGCTGGACGATCGTGCCGGTTCGGCAAAAGAAGCCTCGCGTTCCCTGGCGCCCCACGCTCAATCCCAGCGACACTGCACGACTATTCCACGATCCCGCGACAACCGGCATCGCAGCCGTGCTGGGGGATCGCTCTCGCGGCCTGGTCTGCCGTGACTTCGACGACAACCAGGCCTTCGAGCGATGGCGAGAACGGCATCCCATCCCAGCTCGGACGCTTCCCATCGCCGGGACCGCCAGAGGCGCACACGTCTATGCGACCATTCCCGGAGCCACCACGTTCAAACTCGCCGACGGTGAGTTCCGCGGCGAAGGCGGAATCGTCGTCCTGCCGCCGAGCCTTCATCCTTCGGGTAGCCCGTACGAGTGGCTCAATCCGCCGACGAGTGAGCCGCCCGAGGTCGATTTCGCCGACCTGGATGCCGAACTGCCTCCAGCATTTCCCCACCTCCAATCCGCACTTACCGAGCCATACCTCCAATCCAGTACCCCCCAGGAGGTAACACATGACGTTTTTTGGGGGGGTGGGTGTGCTTCTAACCCATTCTTGTCTTGTGTTACCCCCTTCGCCGAGGCTGTCCAGGAACTCCTCGCCGACGCCATCCGCCGCACGCGACCCCAGCGAGTTGGCGAGCGGAACGATCGCCTGTTCGACTTCGCGCGAGAACTTCACGGCATCTTCGGCCCATCGCTCACCGATGCTCAGCTCAAGGCTCTGGCCCGTAATTGGCACCGCAACGCCCTGGGCCGCATCGGCACACTCGACCCTCGTACGACCGAGCAAGACCTCGTTCGCCAGTATCGGTGCGTGAGGTTTCCCGCTGGAGCCACCCTGGCCCGTGCCTTGGAGATCGCCGAGTCGGATCCATTTACGGCCACCGGCTCAAGCGTCGCGGCGGACCGCCTCGCACGGCTGCTGCGGGCTCTCCACACGCTCCATCAAGGGCGTCCCTTCCATCTGGACTATCGCCACGCCTCGAAGCTGATCGGTTTCTCGGTCAAGACCGCCCACCAGTCCGCGGGCCGTCTCGAAAGTCTGGGATACATCCTGCGCACGGACCGCGGCCGGCCCGGCGTCCGGTCACGCATCGCAACGACATGGAGCTGGACTGGCCCATAGTTCCTCAAAGTCACCGTGCAGGGCTCTAAAATGTCCATGTACCCAAGAAGCGACGAGGTTGCCGCAATGCCCGAACCCAAACGTGCCCGTCGCCGACCCGCACTCGACGCGATCGCGCAACTCGTTGCCAGCGGCTTGCCGCACGAGGAGGCCGCGCGTCAGGCAGGTGTGAGTCAGAGGGTCCTGTCACGCCACAAGGAAGCCATCGACCGCCGGGTGATCGACCTCCGCAGCGAGATCGCCGGAAACGCGCTGAACCGGCTCTCCGGCGCGCTGGAGCGAGCGGTAAAAACATTGGACGCCGCACTGACCGACGAGCAAGCGACTCCCGCGACCCGAGCGAGAGCCGCTGTCGCCTTGATCAACCAGTTCGTCAGCCTACGCGAGCACGGCGACCTGGCCCAGCGAATCGCCGAGATGGAAAGGCACATTCAGCGAGGCGAGCAATGAGTGACGTGCGACGCCGGGTCCAGCGTCTGGCCCAAAAAACCGGGCTCGACAGGGTCCGAGGACAGGTGTTCCTCCTCACAACATGCTCTGACCACGTGAACGGACTAATCGAGCGGCAATTGTCATCGGAGCAAAGGAAGCGATATCGACCGGGTATCGACCTGATCATCCAGGTAATCACAAGTAAATTCAGTGGCCCTCCCCCAGACCCCGAATTAGTTGTGGACGACAAACACTTTACGCCGGAAGGCCAGGCGAGCTAAGGATCGCCCATTTGCTGTTGTCGTTGCTGGCAGAGGGATGATCAGGTCATTGCCATGTCAGAATAGATGTGATGGCATTGACTCGTGTTGAACCATTGAGTGTCGTGCGCGCAGGAAGGACTGCCGGGTCTGGTTTTATGATCTCGCTACTCGTCTGGGGACGCGGCAGACCTACGGTCCTCCCGATGCTTCAATGGGGCCACGGCGGTGAGGCCGTGGAAAGAACTAGACGACGGCTTGGGCGGCGTGCGGATGGAATGCTTCAATGGGGCCACGGCGGTGAGGCCGTGGAAAGATTCGAGTGACCGACAGGCACCGCATGGTACGTCGGGCTTCAATGGGGCCACGGCGGTGAGGCCGTGGAAAGGTCCGACCTGACCATCAACGGCGGTGCGGTGACTCTGCTTCAATGGGGCCACGGCGGTGAGGCCGTGGAAGGCGTGGCGTTGATTTTCGATGCAACGACTGGCCGGGTGCTTCAATAGGGCCACGGCGGTGAGGCCGTGGAAGGGGGATCACTGGCTTGCGCCCAGTTGGCGGCGACAGCGCTTCAATGGGGCCACGGCGGTGAGGCCGTGGAAGGATCGAGGTATATGGCGTGCGTGTCACACCTATATGGGCTTCAATGGGGCCACGGCGGTGAGGCCGTGGAAGGACCGGAATCCCAGCCGGGACGGAAACCTACACGATGCTTCAATGGGGCCACGGCGGTGAGGCCGTGGAAGGCCGGGCGGACCGCTCCGCCGCCGCCTCCGCCACGGTGCTTCAATGGGGCCACGGCGGTGAGGCCGTGGAAGGCGGGGCAC
>JBGSYY010000435.1:0-12154 GCA_041750675.1 Isosphaeraceae bacterium
GGCGAGCGGCTCGACCACCGGCTCGACAGGGCGGCGCACCACGGGGGCAGGAGCCGGAATGGGCTCCTCGGGCGGAGTGCAGGAACGGACGGCGAAGAGACCAAGGGCAGCGAGGGCGACGATCGGTAGCAGCCACTTCCACCAATCGCTCGATCCGTCCGGAACGCGATGCGCCCTGGTGGTCGTGCCCCGGTGTTCCGGCTCGCTGTGGGGCTGAGTGTGGACAGGTTCCGGCTCGCGAGGGGTTGGTTCGGCCAGGGTAGCGGCTTCAACGGGGATGAGGTCCTGGACCTCGGACGGCAGATGCTCGGCGACCTTTCCGCCGGGGGTCAATGCGCCGAGCAGGCGAGGGATCGCCATCCCGGCGGCGGCGGCGGCGTCACTTTCGGGAACGCCGATCTTGGCGGCGAGGCTGGCGATGGCGGACCTGCCGCCGAGCATCGATTCCACCTGTTCGGGGCTGAACACGATCCTGGTGTTGCCGGAGAGGATTTGGGACACCTGAGTTCCCAGACCGGCCCGCGTCAGATTATCGACGAAGCCACTGACACCGCCGG
This sequence comes from Isosphaeraceae bacterium, assembly GCA_041750675.1. Lineage (GTDB taxonomy): Bacteria > Planctomycetota > Planctomycetia > Isosphaerales > Isosphaeraceae > BPJS01. The sequence goes on from JBGSYY010000435.1 coordinate 558, forward strand.
ACTTGGGATCGGTCATGAACGAGAGTAGCCAGGAAAGCAAGGGGCCCGCAGCCCCGGGAATTCCCAGCTTTTCTCCCACCGAGGCGAGAATCGGGTCGAGAATCGCCATAGTCAGGAATGATCCTGGAATGTTCCCGAGATTGCTCTGGTCATGGATCGCGGCGATGTCACCGCGAATCGGTCCATAACAAGATACTCACGTTTCGGAACCGAAATGGACAACGTAGCGCTTGTCGCGACCGCGCGACAAGAGCCGAGCGACTTTTTTGCGAACCATAACTCGTTTTCAGCAAACACTTAAAGGACGATTTCCTGCAATCTGTCGGGATGGGCAAGCGGTTGGGATTAGTCCTCGAGCGGCATGGCGAGAGGCAGGAGGGTCGCGTCCTGGTCGTTCACGCCGTAGGAGCATTTCTTGATGGCGTTGAGATAAATGTCCTGATCAATGGGCGTGGTGCGGTCGCGGAGCCAGCGGACGTGGAGGTCGTTGAAGAGCACATTTTGACCTCCGCCGCCGTGGCTGTGGCTGTTGCCCTCGGCGACGCGGCACCACGCGTCGATCGCGGGTGGATCGGCGGCGAGGGGAATCTGGAGGCTGTCCTGCGAGGGGAGCGACAGGGGCCCCGGTCGCTGTTGACCGTTGAGATAGCCAACGTGGAAGGCGTATCCGTGGTTCATGCCGGGCTGCCACTCGGCGGGGGCCTGGTTGACAAGTGCCTGGATTCCTCGATCGGCCCGGACCGAAGCCAGGACGATGCCGCCCTGGTTGCTGGGGCAGGAGAGGACCGATGGCTTTTCGTGGGCGGCGGCGGCGAGGGCGGGCAGCTCGCGGGAGAGCGGGGCGTCGGGGCTATGGAACGGGAAGTGGCCGTTGGTGAAGGCATACGAACCGAGGACGGTTCCCAGCTGGCGGAGATTGTCCACGCAACGGGTAACCACCATCTGCGAGCGTGTTCGGGAAACCGCCGGGATGAGCGTGGCGGTGGCGGCCAGCAAGATCGTGGCGGCGACCGCCAGGTCGGCGGCGCGGAAGCGTACGCGGGTGGGTGCCCACTCGCTGCGTGAGGTGGAGGCGCGAGAGGAGGCGACGAACTGAAGCGTTCGAGCCGAGAGGTCAGGGGGGGGCTGTGGGCCTTCGCCGTCGTCAAGAAGGCGGTTGAGAGCCGAGCCCAGGAGTCGGCAGCGGCTGGCGAGTTCGGGATTGTTGTCGAGGGCGGCCTCGACGCGAGCGCGTTCGGCTGGTGCCAGTTGACCGAGCTGATAATCGAGCAGATCGAGGGGATTCATGGAAGGATTCACTCGCGGATCTCGTCGTTCGCCGCCCCGGCCATTTCCTGGAGACGGGCGAGGGCGGCATGGAGCCGGGATTTGACGGTCCCGACCGGAATTTTGAGCACGTCGGCGATTTCGCGATACTTCAGATCCTGGAAATAGGCGAGGAGTAGCGTTTCACGGAGGGCGTCGGGGAGTTTCTTGAGACTGCGATGGACCCAATCGCGTCGCTCTTCCTCCTGGAGCGAGGCGAGCGGTCCAGCGTCGCTGCCGACCAGGAGGTCGATGAGCGAGCCGGGATCGTCGCCGTCACGCGGGCCGCCCTGATCCAGACTGAGGGCGGGATGTCGGCCGGCTTTGCGTAGGGCATCGACCGCCTGATGCGTGGCGATCGTGTAGAGCCAGGGGCGGAAGGGTCGGCCGCGTTCATAAAGATCACGCTTCTGATGAATCTGGAGGAACGTGTTCTGGAACACGTCGTCGGCGAGTGACGGATCGCCCAAGTAGCGGGCGAGGTAGCGAAAAAGCTCTCGCTCATAGCGCTTGAGCAGCGCCGAGAACTCCTCGGAACGTCCCTCATCACGGTAACGGCCCATCAGCTCCTCGTCGGAGAGCTGGTGGAGGGCGTCGTCCGCTTGAAGGACCTTCATCATTGGCTACGCTCCGAACACGGTCGAGGTTCGATCGGGTTCCCAATCCACGGAAAAGGACTGGGGGATAACGGACGAGGAGGCGATCGATTCGACCTCGTGGGGCCGGGCCTGGAGCCATCTGGCCCGCAGAGTCAGCATCCGCGAAAATTCTGTGGATCATGATTGTAGGGGGGGCGGAAGAGGGTTGCCAGTCGAGTGTCGAGGTTTCCGAGGTGGGGACGGAACTTCACCACCGGCGGTGGAATTCGTTGACGCATGACAGTTGTCCTGGCGAGTGACTGATGACTGAGCCGCTGATCAAACTGGACTCGGTTTCCCGGCGGTTCGGGCCGGGGAATGTGGCGTTGGACGGCGTGGACCTGACAGTCGGAGCGGGTGAACGGTTGGCGATTGTGGGGCCGTCGGGGGCGGGGAAGAGCACGCTGTTGCGCGTGATCGCGGGGCTGGAGCAAGTTGATTCGGGGCGGGTGGCGCTGGAGGGGGCGGATCAGTCACGGGTTCCGCCATGGAAACGGCCCATCCGCATGATGGTCCAGGAGCCGGCGCTGGTGCCTTATTGGCGTGTGGATCGCAACGTGACGTTCGGTCGGTGGCCCCGCGACGGGGACATCGAGCTGATGGGGCATCTGGGGCTGGAAACGTTGGCCCGACGCTGGCCCGATGAGCTATCGGGTGGACAACGTCAGCGGGTCGCGCTGGCGCGTGCGTTGCGGGGACGGCCCAAGGTGTTGTTGCTGGATGAGCCGTTCGGCTCGCTGGAACCGGCGTGGCGGCTCGAATTGCGGATGATGGTGACGAGCTACTGCGAGAGCTTCGGAATCGCCGCCTTGCTTGTGTCGCATGACCCGGCCGAGGCGCTGGGGTTCGGCCATCGCGTGCTGGTCTTGATTGGCGGGCGGGTCGTGCAGATCGATTCGCCGGAGGCAGTTTATTCGCGACCAGCGACGGTCGATGCGGCGCGGCTGCTGGGAGAGCCGCCCATGAACGTGGTTCCGGTCGGGACATTGCCGACAGCGCGGGGCGCTCCGGAAAACGCGATGATGGTGGGAGTGCGTCCTGAAGACTTGCGGAGAGAACGGCCGGACAAGCGCGGCGGGAGTGTGGTCCTCGAAGCGAAGGTGGCAACGGTCGAGCTGCGAGGGGAGGCGAAACTGATCTGTGTCGAATGTGAGCGTCGACTGCTCTGGGCCCTGGTGAAGGACTGGAATGGTCGTGCCGGCGAGATGATTACCCTGGCGTGTGAGCCGCATCAACTGCGATATTTTGGCGCGGATTCACGATTGCTGGATTCGGGAGCGTCGAAGGGTTGACGAGTTGGATGGTGCTGATGTGGATGGGGGCCGCGCTGTTGCTCCGGGTGGTGAGGGCTGCGAGACTCGAAAACTGGAATGCGGGGCGGTTGCCCGCAGTGGGGTCGGTTTCTTTCTAGTGGAGCCACGAGGATGCACTTCGCACCGTTATTGGCACTCGCCGTGATTTTTCAGGTGGCCCCGGACGCTGAAATCGGCGCGAGGATTGCCGCTCGGCAGAATGCGGATGGAGGATTCGCCGCTGGGGACGGAGGCGGGGAATCGAGTCTGGGGGCGACGAATACGTCGATCCGGGTGCTTGGCTTCTTGGGCGGGTCGATTCCTGATCCCTTGAAGGCCATTGCCTATATCAAATCATGCCAGGATGAGAGAACGGGCGGATTCGCACCCAAGCCGGGCGGCGAGCCGGGGGTGGGAGTGACGGCCTCGGGCCTGATGGCGCTGGGCGAACTGAACGCGGCGACGCCGGAGATCGTCGACAAGGCGGTCGCCTACCTCGACGCCAACGCGAAGACGTATGAAGAGGTGAGGATCGCCGTGGCGGGTTTGGAGGCGGTGAAAGCGAAAGCGCCGGGGGCCGAGGGCTGGAAGGCGCTTTTGATGGAAGGCCGCAACGCGGACGGGACCTGGGGAGAAGGCGCGAAGGCGGCGTTCGACACCGGCGGCCGCGCGGCGGGATTGCTGCGTCTGGGTATTGACCTGGATCATCGTGGGGCGATTGCGAAGTCGCTGATCGAAGCGCAAGGCGAGGATGGGGGCTGGTCGCAGGATGGAAAAGCGTCGGACCTCTCGACAACGTATCGGATCACCCGGGCACTTTACATGATGGGCGAGCGGCCGGACGTGGAGCGGCTGAAGTCGTTTGTCGAAAGCTGCCGGCATGAGAATGGGTTGTACGGCGGCGCGGCGGGGCGTGAGGGCGACCTGGGCGGGACCTACATGGCGTTGATCGTGCGCCGCTGGGCCCGGATGCTGGGCGGGGAGCCGGGGCGGGTCGAGACGGCGGGGTTCCGGCCTTTGCTGGAGGGAAATTCGCTGGAAGGCTGGGAGGGAGATACCGCGCCGTGGTCGGTGAAGGACGGCGTGATCGTGGGTGATTCGGAGGGCCTGAATCACAACACGTTTCTGTCAGCGCCCGGAACGTATGGCAACTTCGACTTGAAGTTCACCTTCCGTCTGAAAGACGGCAAGGGAAATAGCGGGGTGCAGTTCCGCTCTGTGCCGGTGCCGCCGCATGAGATGTCGGGTTATCAGGCGGATATCGGCGAGGCGTACTGGGGCAGCTTGTACGATGAATCGCGGCGCAACAAGGTGCTGGCGCAAGCGTCCGAGAAGGCGGCGGCGGCGGTGCGGGCCGACGGTTGGAACACGTATCGGGTGCGCGCGCAAGGCCCCAAGATTGAAATGTACTTGAATGATATCCCGTCGGTAAATTACACGGAGATGGATTCGGGGATTGCCGAGACGGGGAAGATCGCCGTGCAGATCCATTCCGGGCCGGCGATGCGGATCGAGTTCAAGGACATGATGATTCAGAGGTTGCCGGAACCGACCACCGACGACCTCGACAAGCCGGGATTTCATCTCAGAGAGCTGAAGATTGGAGACTCGACGCGGAAGTACGGGGTGTTCGTGCCCGAGGGCTATGATGGTTCGAAACCCGTGCCTGTCGTGCTGTTCTTGCATGGTTCCGGCGAGCGTGGCGAGGATGGGATGGCCCCGATGATTGTCGGACTCGGCGGCGCGATCACTCAGGAGCCTTCGGCGTTTCCGTTCATCGCCGTGTTTCCCCAGGCGCGGGAGACCTGGCGGGCAGGTTCACCGGATGCGGACGCGGCGCTGGCGGCCCTGGCCGAGGTCGAGAAGGAATATCGAACCGACCCGAAGCGTGTCTATCTGACCGGACTTTCGATGGGTGGGATGGGGACGTGGACCATCGCGGCGGCAGACCCGAAGCGGTGGGCGGCGATCGCCCCTGTCTGTGGGTACGCCCCGGTGGAAGTCGTCGAGTCGCTCAAGAAAACGCCGACCTGGACGATCATCGGCGACGCCGACATGCCGCGCCTGCTGGGATCGACGCGGGAGTTGGCGGCGGGCTTGCAGGCCGCCGGCGCTCCGGTGAAATATACGGAGTATCGCGAAATCGGCCACAATAGCTGGGACCGGGCATACAACGACCGGGAATTGGTGAAGTGGCTGCTTTCGAACTCGCGGGCGGAGTGAGACCAGGCGGTTACGCGCGTGCTGATCAGGCTGCCGCGATCGGGCAGCCTGCAGCGCGTCGCGTTACTTTAGCTGGCCTTGTTGCTTGGCTTCCCGACCTTGGTCATCTCATACGCGCCGAGCAGGATGAGCAGCGCGAAAAGCGGCACGGGCGAGATCAAGTCGAGGAAAGCGCGGTTACGATCGGTCATGAACGACCAACCCAACATCTTCGACAGCGACCAGGCCCAGAACGGACCGGCGACGAGGAGCATGAGCATGGCGGCGCGGCGCCAGACACCGTCGCAGCGCCAGAGGGCGTATGCCTGGAGCAGGGGATAGCCAATCAGGAAGGCCGTTGAGAAGCCCATGCGGGGCGTCTCCGTTCTCGTGATTTGTGGAGAGTCAGAGCTGGCCTTCGAGGCCGAGCTTGTGGAAGTAATGTTCGACGTCGTCTTGGTTGTCGAGAAGCCAGTCGATGGTTGGCTCGTTGCGCAAAGCCTTGGTGATGACCTTGACCGTCGCGTCGCGGTGAATCCGGAAGAGCGCGGCGTGGTCGACCGATTCGATCTCGGTGACGGACGGATCGAGCCAGACCGAGTAAATGATGCCCAGTTCGTTCACCCTGGCACGAGGGATGACACCGGAACGAACAGCGTCGAGAACGCCATTCGCGATGGCCGCCTGGACGGTTCCCATCAGGATATTGGTGTATTTGTGATTTTTGACTGTGACCTTGCTCACCATCAGGGTCGCGGGCTTGACCTGGACGTCGCTGTTGAGCAGGGCGAACACCTTGGAGTGCCCCTTGGCCTGGTCGCCGACCAACGTGGCGAGAGCCTGGCCGACCGGGCCGTCCAGTTCGCCGATGACGATTTCGGGCTCGGCACAGAGGTAATCGGCGTCGCCCTCGACGAGGGCTTCGCCGGTGCGGAGTGTGATGCGTTCGCTCATCGGTCGATTCGGCTCACTTGGTGTCGAGGTAGGTATCGAACACGCGGACCTGGGCGAAATTCTCGCGATTGGCCTCGACGAACGCCGTGTGCCGGGGATTGACGAGGTAGTTGTCGCGAGCTTCCTTGTTCTTGACCACAAGGTGCAGCGACACGTCGAAATCGCGGACGCTGACGGTCGGTTCGACGACGTCCTCGGCGATGGTGCCGACTGAGAAATAAAGCGTGCCGTCGTGGCCGGAGAGGTATTTCTGGCAATCGGCGGCGAACGCGGCGCGCGACTCGGGCGAGCGGTCCTTGAGGGTGAAAAAGACCATGTGGGCGAGCGGCTTGTCGGCGTTGGTCATGAGAGGGCGTGCTCCGAGCATCCAGCCGGCGGCGAGAGCGATGGTGGCGACGAGGCCGAGGCGCTGCCAGGGGGTTCGCATTGTGCGTGCCTTTCGTTGCGGCTATGTCAAAATCTGGGAGCGAGGAAATCGTTGAAATCATCGTAACGGACGCAGGGCGGGGTGCAATGGAGCGGGGGCGGAGGAGGTTCCCGCTTGGGACGATTTTCCCGAGACGAATCGGCTTCGTCGCAGTCGCGAGGGCAACGGCATGAGCAATCCCGAGCGACCGAAATGGAGTGAAGTGGGGTCAGCCGCCGGGGCGGCCGATCCAGAGGGCGAGCAGAGTCTTGGCGTCGTCGATGCGACCATCGGCGGCCATGGCGAGGGCTTCGGTCCAGGTGAGGGTGACGGGTTCGAGCCGCTCGTCAGGCTGAAGGTTCGTGGTCTCCCGAGTCAATGCGGTGCATCGGAACAGGTGCATTTGCTCATTCATGATGCCGGGGGAGACCCACCAGGTGCGCAGATGTTCGACGCGGCCGGCGCGATGACCGGTTTCTTCGAGCACCTCGCGGGCGGCAGTCTGCTCGGGGGTTTCGCCGGGGTCGATGGTGCCTGCGGGAACTTCGAGCAGCGTTTTTCCCACAGCGTAACGCTGATTGCGGACGAGGATGAGGTGGCCGTCGTCGGGCTCGACAAGCAAGGCGACCGCGCCGCGGTGGAGGACAACCTCGCGCTCGGCGGTGGTGCCGTCGGCAAGGGGGACGGGCACCAGGGCGAGGTCGATCTTGTGGCCCTGGAAAATGATGCGGGAATCCGGCGGGGTGGTCATGCGATGGAGTCTCCGTGGGAATTACGCTTGTGACGTTTCGAGACACTCCCTGGCATGGCGTTCGAATTTGTCGAGAGCTGCGACGAGGATCGCCTCCTCGACGGCGAAGCAGATGCGGATGTGGCCCTCGCCGCCCGCGCCGAAAGCCGCACCGGGGGCGAAGCCGACACCGTAATCGCGAACAAGGCGTTGGCAGAAGGCGAGGGAATCGCGGAGGCCGTCGAGGCGTGGGAACGCATAAAAACCGCCGCTGGGCTGGGGGCAGAGGACGCCTTCGATCCTGGTGAGGCGATCGAGAGTGAGCTGTGAGTGGTGGGTGTAGCGGGACTGCATTTCCTGGATGTGCGGCTCGCCTTCGAGCCAGGCGGCGCGGGCGGCGGCCTGGACAAAACCGGCAACGCAACTGACGGCGAATTCCTGCAAAGCCTGCGTTGCTTTGATGAGAGCGGGCGGGCCGACGATGGAGCCGACGCGCCAGCCGGTCATGCGATAGGTTTTCGACATGCTGTTGACCACGATCAGGCGGTCGAACAGCCGGGGATGTGCGAACGGGCTGGGCGCGACGCGGCCGTCGTAAACGATCCGCTCATAGACCGAATCGACGAGCAGCCAAAGATGGTGGCGCTCGCAGAGGTTGGCGAGGCGATCGAAGTCCTCATGCCGGGCCATCCAGCCGGTGGGGTTGCCGGGCGTTGCGAGGGCGAGCAGGCGGGTGTCGGGCCGGATGGCGGCTTCGAGGTGGTCGAAGTCGACAATGAAGCGGTCGCCGTCGAGAGCAAGCGGAGTCTCGATGGAGTCCGCGCCGGTGACGCGCACCGAGGCGGATAAATTGGGCCAGCACGGAGTGACGACGACTGCCGACGTGCCGGGGCCGAGGGTCGCCTGTGTCGCGAGGACGATTGCATTCATCCCGCTGGCGGTGATGACGATCTGGCGGCGGGGGTCGAGATCGACGTGGTGGAGGTCGGCGAGGTGCGCGGCGAGGGTCTGGCGAACTTTGAGATCGCCGGCGTTGGACGTGTAAAACGTGTTATCGGCGGCAATGGCGGCCTGGGCGGCGGCCTTGATGAAGTCGGGAGTGGGGCGGGTATCCTCGCCGACGAACAGGCGCAGGGTGTTGGGAAGTTCCTCGGCGATCTCGGCGATGGCGCGGATCTTGGAGGAGGGGATGGCGGCGGCGGGGGAGAGGGCCAGGTGCGGCCTGGACATGCTGCCGACGGGCTTCAACTCCGTAGTGGACGGTGAACTTGGGGTCATGATCGGTCCGTGGGGTGACGGTTGGGGGGCAGATCGGGCGGTGGACTTGGTGCGCTGGGCCGGTTTCGAGAGGCGAAAGTGCGGCGATCTTTATTCCTATGCTACCGAAGACGACGATCCAAAGGCTCGCGGCGATGGTGTGAAAACCCGTGAGGACGCGCGCGCTGATGTAACCGCCGATCGTTGGATCATGCAGAATGTCGAGGTTGCTCCCGAGGTGGGGCCGAGTCCGGGGGGTCACGCTGAGCCGGGCGATGGCGGCGAAAGTTGCGGCGACCGAGAGGCCCAGGCGGAGCATGGCGAGTATTGCGAGCGATGCTCCTGGCGATCAATCGGCACGAGGATCGCGCACGGTTAGGACCGGGCAGGGTGCCTCGCGGACGATGCGTTCGGCGACGGAGCCGAGCAAAACGTGGCGGAGGCCGGTGCGGCCGTGGGTCGAGATAACAACGAGGTCGATGTCGTGCTCGCGTGCGTAGTTGACGATCCCGATCACGGGGTCGCCCCATTGCACCTTGGAGTGAACCGAAGCGGGCTTACCCCAGGTATTGTCGAGGGCGGTTTCCATCGCCTGCAGGGCGGTTTGCTCGGCCTCGCGGTAATACTCGGCGGGGACGGTCGGCACAAGCATCGGCTCGGGGCCGACGGGGGCGACGACCTCGGGGAGAACGTGGAGCAGGTGCAAGGTCGAGTGGAATTGCTGGGCAAGCCCGCACGCGTACCGCAGGCCGGTCGCCGCATGATGGCTGAAGTCGGTGGGGGCGAGGATGGAGCGGATCTCGAGCATGGCTGACGCTCCGGATGAGGTGAGACTTTGCCTGATTTGCCCGCAGACGGGCGGAAAAATCAGTCGAGCGTTTTGAGAAAGTCGACGATCGGTGGTTCGGACGCGGCGATGAAGTGGGCGGTGCCCACCCCACACGTCAGGCGAGATCTTCACCGCGTACGAGGGCATGGAAGCGGCGGTGGAGGTCGCGGGTGATGGGACCGGGGTGGCCGTCGCCGATCGTGCGGCCGTCCAGTTCCACGACGGGGATCACCTCGGCGGCGGTGCCGGTGAGGAAGCATTCGTCGGCGATGAAGATGTCGAGCCGGTCCATGGTCCGCTCGATGACAGTGAGGCCGATCGCGCGTGCGATCTCAATGACAGCCTCGCGGGTGATGCCTTCGAGAATGCCGGAGTCGATCGACGGCGTGTGAACCTGACCCTTGCGGACGATGAAGAGATTGTCGCCGGTGCATTCGGCGACCTCGCCCTTGTGGTTGAGCATCAGCGCCTCGAGGCAGCCGGCGTTGGTGCCTTCGATCTTGGCGAGGATGTTATTGAGATAATTGAGTGATTTGATGCGAGGGTTGAGCGCGCCGGGGTGGTTGCGAATGGTGCCGGCGGTGATGATCTTGAGGCCGTGGTCGTACAGCTCGGGCGGGTAGAGCTGGATCGAATCGGCGATGATGATGATCTGGGGGTCGGTTGTCTTGCGGGGGTCGAGGCCAAGCGAGCCGGCGCCACGGGTGACGACGAGGCGGACATAGGCGTCGCTCAGTTCATTGACGGCGATCGTCTTTTCGACGGCGGCGATCATCTCGGCGCGCGGCATCGGGATGGCGAGATGGATGGCACGGGCCGAGTCGAAAAGCCGGTCGACGTGTTCCTTGAGGCGAAAGACGCGGCCGGAATAGGCGCGGATCCCCTCGAACACGCCGTCACCATAGAGCAGGCCGTGATCGTACACGGAGATCTTGGCGTCGGCCTTGTCGTAAAATTTGCCGCCGATGTAGATCTGCAGACTCATGGGACGAACGGCTCCGGCGGATCGCGTGAGGTGGGCGGCACGCCGGGACGAAGGGACTGCGCCGCGTTCTCCTCAGGCGAGAGCCGGCACGCATTCCTCGACAATCCGGCCCTCGGTCAGGCGGACGACCCGATCCGCCTGGGCAGCAACCTGGGGGTCGTGCGTGACCAAGATCATAGTGAGGCCTTGCTCGCGGTTCAAGTCGCGGAGCAGGTCGAGCACCGACTGGCCGGTGTTGGCGTCGAGGTTGCCGGTCGGCTCATCCGCCAGCAAGATCGACGGATTGCCTACCAGCGCCCGTGCGATCGCGGCGCGCTGCATCTCACCGCCCGAAAGCTCGGTCGGCTTGTGTGCGACGCGGTGGCTCAGGCCGACGCGGTCGAGGATGGCCTGAGCATCGCGGGTCAGGGCTCGCTTACGGGCGCGGTAGGCGAGCATACCGTGGCGGATCATGAGCGGGGTGAGGACGTTTTCGAGCGCGGTCAACTCGGGAAGCAGGTGGTAAAACTGGAAGATGAAGCCGAACGTGTGATTGCGGAGCTGGTCGCGCTGGCGCTCGGGGAGGCGGTCGATCCGCTGGCCGTTGAGCTGAATCTGACCCGAATCGGGGGCGTCGAGCAGGCCCATGACATGAAGCAAGGTGCTCTTGCCCGATCCACTGGTGCCGACGATGGCGACCAGCTCGCCATGATCGGCGGCGAAATCGACGCCGTGCAGCACGGGCACATGCACCTTGCCCTTGCGATACGACTTGGCCAGCTCTAGCGAGGCGAGATGGGGGGCCGTCATCCGTGAGACTCCCAGGAAAAAGGGGGGTGGGCGATGCCCACCCGACGAAAGGCTCGGTGGGCGATGCCCACCCTACGAAAGGCTGGGTGGGCGATACCCATCCTACGAATGAACGTGACGCCCGGCTTACTCGTAGCGGAGGGCGCGGACGGGGTGGAGGCTGGCGGCGCGGTGGGCGGGCCAGACGCTCGCGGCGACGGCGATCACCAG
>JBGSYY010000436.1:0-6157 GCA_041750675.1 Isosphaeraceae bacterium
CCGACGGCACGCCCGACACCATCGTCGCCCGCACTCTCGACGCCCTCGGCTTCTCCCCTTCACGATAACAGCGTCTCACAAAATGGGGACTGGCTCCGGAGGTCCCTGTCTCCATTTTGTTCCCCAGAATCATTGCTTGTCGCACATGGCCGAAGTCATGCCGATCGGCGTGATCACCGAGCAATCGCCCCATTCTCAAACAAATCTGTCCAGGTCCCGGCTTGCCCGGCGGTTCCGGGGCAATCCCTCCTTCGACCAACTCCTCGTCAGCACCCGTATCGGGTCGACGCACGATCTCCTCGGTCGAGTGCCCCAATCGTGACTGAGGGACGCTGGCCAGTGTCGGTCACCTCTCGGAACGGCCGCCTCGCAGGTGATCACACGTCAAGCCGGCGGTTATGATGCGAACGCAATCCCCCGTCGCCCTCCCCCGCGAGACACCGCCATGTCCGCCACACTCATTTTGCTGCTGCTGTTCCCCCAATCGCTGCCTGCGCAAGATGTCCGCTTCGAGCGCACCATCATCGACGCCGACTTCCCCGGCGCTTATCAGGTCGAAATCGCCGACGTCGACGGCGACGGACGAAACGACGTGATCGCCCTGGGCGGCGACACCATCGCCTGGTATCAAAACCCCACCTGGGTCAAACGCATCATCGGCGGGCCAGACCAAACACCGGCCGTCATCTCCAGCGCCACAATCGACATCGACGGCGACGGCAAGGCCGAGATCGCCATCGCCTACGACTTCGCAATGAACGAGCCGCACCGCGGCAAGCTCGCTCTCGCCGTCCAGGACGCCGCCGCCCCCACCGGCTGGCGTATCGAGCCGGTCGGCAACGTTCCCAGCATCCATCGCGTCCGCTGGGGCGACGTCACCGGCGGCCCCAACCACGACCTCATCGCCGCCCCAATCTTCGGACCCAACTCCAGGCCGCCCTCCTACGACCAGGACCAGGCCCACCTCTGGATCTTCGCCGACTGGAATCTCGCCCAGCCGCCCACCGCCCAGGCCGCACAAACCCCAATCACCCGGTCAGTCTGGCACGCCATCGACATTCTCCCCGACAAACCCGGAAAAGCCTCCATCCTCAGCGCCTCCAACGAGGGCATCGCCCGAATCCACCAGGACTCGCTCACCGAGCTGAACCCAGGGACCGCCGGCCCCGTCCCCAATCGCGGCTCCAGCGAGATCCACCTTGGCCACATGGCCGACGGCCGCCGTTTCCTCACCACGATCGAACCCTGGCACGGCAACAAGGTCGTTCTCTATCCCGAACAAGGCGACCACGGCTCCTGGCGGTTCCCCGCGCGATTCCCGATCGGCACCTTGTACGACCAGGGCCACGCCCTCTGCGTCGCCGACGTCGACGCCGATGGCACCGATGAAATCTTCGCCGGCAATCGCGGCCCCGGCCACCGCGTGACGATGTACCACTTTGCCAACAACACCTGGACCCCCACCGACCTCGACCTCGACATCGCCGCCCAGGACCTACGCGCCGGCGACCTCGACGGCGACGGCACACCCGATATCGTCGCCGTCGGCGGCTCCACAAAAAACGTCGTCTGGTACCGCCCGATCCGGGCACGCTAAACGCCTCTCACAAGAATCGGGACTGGCTCCGAGGTCTTCCGAGGTGCCTGTCCCCACTCTTGAGGCCTCAAGCAAGCCGCGCACGCATGTTCTCGCCCATCGCTCAATGGTGCTCGCGTGGCGAGCTTACTCCCCAATCACCTTGATCAACACCCGCTTCGGCCGCCGCCCGTCAAACTCACCGTAAAATATCTGCTCCCACGGCCCGAAGTCGAGCTTCCCATCCGTGATCGCCACGACAACCTCCCGACCCATGACCTGCCGCTTCATGTGCGCATCGGCATTGTCCTCACCTGTGCGATTATGGGCATAAGTACGCGGCGAGGCGTCGAACGGAGCAAGCCTTTCCAGCCACGCCTCATAGTCAGCATGCAGCCCCGGCTCGTCGTCGTTGATGAAAACGGATGCCGTGATGTGCATCGCATTCACCAGCACCAACCCCTCGCGTACGCCGCTGCCGCGCACCGCCTCCTCAACATCCGGCGTGATGTTCACAAACCCTCGCCGCGCAGGCACCTGTATCGTCAGGTGGACGGTCTGCGACTTCATGGCAAACGCCTCTCGCTCTCCCGCCCACCCGCACGTCGTCAGACCACGGTAGCCACGCGCCTCGGGTGAGCGGCCTGGTGCAGGATCGCGCGAAATACCGTCCGTGGAGCGTAACCACGGTCAAGCAGCCGCGTCCACCGATCCAGCCTCGGCGGCGCGATCTGCTCGGCGATCCGGTTCTCATACGCCACGATCATCTGAAACAGCCGCACCTGACGCCGCGAGCCGACCAGCACCAGCTGCGCCGGCATCACCGTCGACGGATAAACCCCATCCCCACTATAGCTCGCCCCAATCCGGTGAATCCCCACACCCAGGGCCGACGTGCTCAGCGTCGCGACCCCGTTCGTCGCTCCCGGCCGCAACGTCGCCAGCCCTAGCGAGCGATTGGCGTTGGCCGTGTCGAAGAACTGCACCACACCGGTCGGTGCGGGGAACGTCCCGTCGCCGCTTGTGCTCGTGAACGACGGGAAGGTCGACACCTGCACTGTCAACGTCAGCGAATCGCCCGGCAACGCCTCGCCCGCCGAGACGCTCAGACTCGCCATTGTCACCGGCTGCGCCGCCCCGGCCGTCGCCAGTATCTCCGTGTTCGTCAACGCCGTGATCGGCCGGTCGGCAAAGAATGTGTTCAACTGCCCCGCGATCCCATTCGCCAGCAAACCCTGGCCAATCGTCCCCGGATGAAAATCATCGCCCACAAAAAAGTTTGTGTATTCCGGGCCGCCCGTGAACGGGTCGATATACATTCCCTCTATGGTCGGGTTCGCCAGGAAATTGTTGAGCAGATCGTTCGAATCCAAAAAGCCTGCCCCGGCCGTCGTCGCGATCGTCTGAAGATCACCGTCCGTCGCGTTCACGATGTTTCCTATCACGTCGAGCGCCAGCTGCGCCTCGTTGGCTGGCAACGCGCTGAAAAACAGGTTGCGGAGCAGGGCGGTCTTGCCCGGATCAGGCGTGCTCACAATCACCAGCGGTATCGTCGGATCGGCCGCTCGGATTTGCTGCACAGCCGACGTCACCCCCTGAACCACCCGCGTCCGCGCCGCCAGCAAGTTGCTCAGGAAATTCCCCGGCGTCGGGTCGCCCAGCGTCACCAGAATCTCATTCTTGAAATCGTTGCCGCCGATCAGAATCACCACGGCGTCGACGTTCGTAAGTCCACCCGGCTGATTCAATAATCCAAGCTGCCCCGCATCGGGAAATCCACCCGTCAGCTCATTCTGAAACGTGAACGCCGGATCATAAGGGTTCGCCGGCATCGTCGGCGTCGACGCCACCGCATTGCTCCGCGCCCAGTTCTGAGCATACCCCTGGTTCCGCGTCTCGCCCCGGGTCGTCAGGCTGAACTCGCCGAAATCGACCTGCTCGGAACGCAAGGCCGAGAGCTGTTGCACCCAGTTCCTCGCGGCCGTGCGGTCGGGTGCGTAAAATTCGTACTCGTCGGTCAAACTATCGCCCAGCGTGGCGATCCGGATCGGTCCCGTCGCCATCAAGGTCCGTGCCTCAAGCGCTTCCACCATCAGCCGTCCGCGATGCCGAATGCGTCGGTCGCCACTACGATGCGCCGTTCGCTGGTGCATGGTCTGTCCCCTTCCGTGTGTGTGCCGCCAGGTGGCTCTCTAAAGCTCTAGGATCGATGCGACGGTGAACCCGCCCCGAATAGACTAAGCAACGATCCCGTCCGCCGCCATTCTCTAGTCGGCAGTGTTTGCCAAAAATACCCAGATTCACAAAAGCGAACCGTCTCGCCCAGACGGCGAGCGAGAGTCTCCCCCGTTCGCCCTGTTCAGTTGCCCACCGGCCGTCCAGGCTGGGCTTCACAGCAAAGTCAGCCAGATTCCGCCAAACGACCCCCGCCGCCGTCGCTCAATTCGCCGACGGGTCGGCTGGCAGATGCGCAACGCCGATCATCCGTGCCAGGTCGCTCGACTGGATCTGCTGCATCACCTGAGTCCACAAATCCTCGCCGCCATCTCCAAAAACCAGGTCCGCTCCCGCCGGCCAGGTGAGCCACGAGCCTTCCTCCATCTCCCCCTCAAGCTGGCCCGGCCCCCACCCCGAATAATTGGCGATGATCCGGCTCGGCTCCGTCTGCTGGCTCAACAGAGCACGCACCTTGTCGGCGTCAATCGTGTAATGCACACCGTCGACAATCGTCTGATCCGCCTGTTCGGCTTCCGCATGCAACACAACGAGCGGCCCCTCCACGGGCCCCCCCAAACAAATCGGCTTCTCCCAATCGAGCGGTTCATTCAGTACCGTCTCGGCGACATCGCCCACTGACGCTTCCGTCGGCCGGTTCAAAATTAAGCCCATCGCGCCCTCGGCGCTGTGCTCGCACATCAAAATCACGGAGCGCGTGAAAAACAGCGACTCCAGAGAGCTTGCCGCGACCAGCAAATGGCCTTTGAGAAACTTCATGGATGCGCCGTGGGGCGGAAAGACGGCAAATCGAACAAAAAATTGAGGGAGAGAGAGAGCAACCACCACCGCCATCCGCTCAACCGGGAATGCGAAGCGGGTGCGCCGGCTTCCTCTCTCTCTCCCCCCAGTGTCGCTGCCGCGCCGGCGGCGTCAACACCGCAGTGCCCCAGATCCGCACTCGGAGCGCGGGCTGGCTCTCAAGTCCTCCCAGTGGCCTCTCCCCATTCCGGGTGAGTCTCCCTTGTGTGCAAAGGGCCTCTCACACCCCAACCGTTTCCTCCGGCTGCTCCTGAAACCGCGTCTGAATGGCCTTGCACTCGTCACGCATCCAGTCACGCCATTCCCGCCCCTTCTGCCGGTCGTGATACCGCCGTGCCAGCGCCTGGGGCCGAATCTCCGGATCTACCGCCGGCATGTGGCCCTGCCGCACGGCCGACTCATGCAGCCGCTCCATCAAGTCCGAAAGCTCAATCCCCAGCATTTCGCTGGCCGCCACCGCCCAGGCGCGAAACGGCCGAGGTGCCGGCTCGTCCCCACCCGGTTGCGCTCCACCATCCCCCAGCAACGGCTCACGCACCGGGATCGTCGCGGGCCGCGTCGGCGTCGGAACGTTCTCGCGAGCACGAACCGATTCACGCGCCGGCTCTCGGCTCGATTCCGCCGTCCGCTGCCGGGGATATGCTCCCTCGCCGTCATCATCCTCACGCATCAATCCCAGCAGCGTCTCCAGGCTATACCGCCGCGCATACGTCACCGCCGATCCCAGCGCCTGCATCGGGTTAACCCGGCTCGCCGTGTCATAAAGCAACGGACAATCGCTCTCGATCCGCTCTCCCGTGTCCAGATGCACCAGCACCGTGCGCAGCACCGGACCGCCCGGCATCTGCACAATTGGCTGGCTATACGTCAGCCGGTTCCGTCCCAGCGCCTCCTCGCAGGCCTCGACAATGCTGGCCAGCGTCGGATAACGATTCCTCAAATGGGGATTTGTCGCGTCCTTCGCCGCGCGGGTGAACTCCGATCGCGCCGCCGCCAGGGCCGAGTAAATCGATCGACCCTCACCAGGCTGCGTGCACCCCTTCGCTTTCGCGCCCTGCTGCGGCTGTGGAATTCTCGCTCCGTCCATCGTTGCACCTCGAGTCGTTGCCATCACGCTAAAGCTCCCACGGCCGACGCATCAGGAACGCCTCGGCCGGGCCATGTGTTCAGTTGACACAAGTACAGTATCGCAACCAGCCTCTCTTGTGACAAGCCGCAAACCTGATAAAACCGGAATTTCCTCGGCGGCCCGCGGTGAGGCTCCCAGAGCCGCCACCCCTCGACGCCTGCTTACAATTGAACCCGGTTGGAATCCTCTGTCCGACCAAGCGGCCCGTGGGGCAATGCTCTCACGTTAGTCTATGTCTCGAATTGGAGGCGGGAGGTCCGTGACAACAGCCACAGCACACACGCTCTCGCCCGAGATGCTCAGCCCTCGATCCGATCGCGACCGCGTCGACCGCGAACTCACCACCCACCTCGCCGACGCCCGACGCCGATTCGCCGCCAACCCCCACGCACGCCCGCTCTACGATCGCGCCGCCG
>JBGSYY010000437.1:0-13826 GCA_041750675.1 Isosphaeraceae bacterium
GGACGGGGGTATTCATAAGTGTAGCTAGGCGACATGGTCGATGAGTGCCGCGTGCGGCCAGTCCCCTCTCTGAGATGACGACGATTGGACATCGCGGGTATTATGACAGCGAAGATGGCTCAGGACGGCGATGATGGGGGAGAAACCGTGAGCGCATCGAACGAGAGCGGCTGGACGGTCGACTGGCCCGGGGCCGATCAGGATACACGAGACGCCAAAGATCGTGAGCTGGCGTGCCGATTGGCAGAGCGCGATGGGCCTTGCGATGACGGTGGGTGCTGGTCCGAATCGCTCTGGCGAGTGGTCGTCGAGGGAGGCGCGAATCGTTGGGCGATTCCTGTGGAACTGGGCGGAGCGGCCTGCGATCGGCCAACTTTGGTCAGGCGGTACGGGCGGCTGGCGGAAGGGAGTCTGACGGCGGCGTTTCTCTTGTCGCAGCATGACGCGGCCGTGCGTCGGCTGGCGCTGCAAGCGGAACGGGCCGAGATTCGAGATTGGTTGACGCGGATCGCGGATGGCTCGGCGTTTACGACGGTGGGTATCTCGCAGCTGACGACATCGCGGCGGCATGGGGCCAGTCCGTTGGTCGCGACGGAGCGGCCCGACGGCGGTTTCCGGCTGGACGGAGTGATGCCCTGGGTGACAGGAGCAGAGCGAGCGGATCTGATTGTGGCCGGCGCGGCGCTGGAGGATGGGCGGCAGGTGATGGTGGCGATGCCGACGAAAACGGCGGGAGTGCGAGTGGAGCCAGCGTTTGAGCTGGCGGCGCTGCAGGCATCGTGTACGGCGGAGGTGCGTTGTGATGGAGTCGAGATCGAGCCGAGCGGGGTGCTGGCGGGGCCGGTTGAGAATGTGATGGCGGCCGCACCGGGTATGGCAGGAACGGGTGGCTTGGAGACCTCGGCGCTGGCCCTGGGGCAGGCGCGGGTGGCGATCTTGGCCTTGCGTGATGCGTTACCATGGCGGGAGGAGGCGGCTTCAGCGCTGGAATCGTTGGGCGATCAGTGGCTGACGGTCGCGGCTCAGCTTCAGGTGACAGCAGCTGGATTATTGGGAGGGCCGTCGGCGGGCGAGGTCCGACGGCGAGCAAATGCGCTGGTGCTGGCGGCGACTCAGTCATACTTGACGGCGCGAAAAGGTTCGGGGTTTTTGAAGTCAGACCCGGCGCAGCGGTGGGCTCGTCAGGCGTTGTTTTTCCTGGTGTGGTCATGCCCTGGGCCGGTGGCGCAAGGCGCTTTGCACGATTTGGCGGGGATGTGCGAGCTGTGAATCGTGGATATCCGTCTGGAAATCGGCGGGGGCAGCCTGACTCTTAGGCAAGAGGCACGGCCCATGCAGACGAGTTGCCGCGAACCCCAACCGAAATCACGCTTGAGGGAAGTCGCAGAGGCCTCGGATATGGTCGCGGCTGCCGTCGATGACCCAGCCGTCGAGCTGGGCGGCGTCCTTGAGCTGCTGTCCGCGACGGCGATCAACGGCTAAGAAGGCGCACGGAAGCGAAGGCAGGGCGGTGAGATCGCCCCAGAGTTTCTCGAACTGGGCGACAGGATAGATGTCTTCCTGCCCGTGGCCCCAGCGGCGTTTGACATCCTTGATGGTGACATAAGTGGGGATGCGCGCGGCCATGTCGCGGACGGCCGCGGCAACCTTTTCCGGCTTGCCGCGCAGATCGGCCCGGGTGAGCTGAAAGGCGTTCAGAAGCTGGTCGATGTTGACCCAGGTGGTGAGCGTGTTGTAGTAGCGGAGAAGGAATTCCGTCTCCTCACTGGGCATGGCAAGTCCTTCGAGGAGGCGAAGGCGGCCGTTCACGGAGGCGAGTCCGCCGCCTCGATCTTCGATGCGACGGGCGACGACTTCGAAGGTGAGTGCGGCGTTTTGTCGGCGAACGCGGGCGAAGTGAGCGGGATCGAGATTCGCCCCGAGGGTGTCAATGTTGTGAACCATGAGCCAGCGCAGGGCTGGGAAGTCGTCGATCAGGCGGGCGAGTGTGCCATTTCGGAGCAGGTTGGGGACTTCATAGAAGTGGCCTGGAGGGTTGAGGCGCTGGGCTGGTAGGTTGTCGATGTAGTCGCTGCCCTCGCCGACGGTTCGTGCCCAATCAAGAATGGCACGGCGGCCCGCTTCGACGACCTTTTGCTTGTTTTCGTCGAGCCGCTCGTGGGTCATTTCTTCCCAGAGAAAGACGAGACTGCGGGTTGTCGGAACGAGGCGCTGACCGATGGACTGGCCCGAGGAGAGATAGACGGGCCCGTCGTGTCCGTATTGGTGGGAGCATTCGAGATGGCTGGCGATGGCCTCGTGGGTGAGGAAGCTGGTGGTGACGACGTGAGGGATTCGGGCACGGAGTTGATTCTGAAGGTGGCGTGATTTTGCCAGGTGAACTTCGAGGAAGGAACGGTGGGCACCTTCAAGGAAGACGAAGGGATTGACGGCCTTAACGACGCCCGCGCCAGAGGTCCAGCGGCTGCCGACGCCCGCGCCGAGGGTGACAACGGCGGCCTCGCCGTTGCGGAGTGCGGTTTCAGCGATGGAGACGGCACGGGTGTCGGCGGGTTCGAGGTGGAGGAGTTCGTCGTCGCGGACGTCGCGGATTTCGGTATCGATGGGGAGTCGGTTGCGAGAGAGGTCGATACGGCCTCGCGTGTAGTCCTCGCGAAGGCGGGCGTGCTGCACGGGATCGAAGCCGTTGGAGCGTTTGATCTCGTCGGTGTCATGGTCCCAGGTACTGGAGTGCGAAGCGGCGGTGTGGCGGGGTGGGAACAAATTGTGGACGGTGGCGCGGAGGACGCGGAGCATCTCGCCGGTTTCGCCCTCATGGTCGGCAAAGTGGCGGATATCGAGACGGCGCTGGTCGTCGACGTTGGGTCCGGCGGCGATGAGGCGCGGCATCTGGATGGTGTAATAGCGAGGGGGCAGGGTGGCGTCGTCGCCCGATCGAAGCTCGGCCCAGGTTCCACGTGGGTTGATGGCGAAATCGTAGACGACGGGATTCATTGCGAACGGAAGGGCGTCTTCTAGGTCGCGTTTCGCCTGTTGCATGATGTGTGTGAAGCGATCGACGAATTCGACGCGCCGACTAGGATCGACGAAGAAGCCCATACCGCCGCCCGACATGCCGCCGAGCATGAGAAAGCCCCAAAAGTCGGCTCCGAACCCGTGAGTGGCCTCTCGGATAAGTCGTTCGGTGTAGCTGTTAGAAACCCAGGGGATGATCGCCTTGAGTGGTCCGGTCCAGTTGGCGTTGGTGAGTGAGGCGATGCGTCGGACATCGGCGGCGCGAACGGCGGCGACGATTTGTTGGAAGATGGAGAGTGCCTCGGCTCTTGCGTGCCATTCCGGCCCGCGACGGAGCAGGTATTTCTCCGTCACCATGTTGAGAATGGGCCCGACATTTTGAGCCATGCCGCCGTGGACGAGGACGAGACTCCGGGAGAGGGCCGCATCAAAGTCATCGGGACCAGAGGATGGGGTGAGCAATTCGTGATCGGGGAGCAGGCGGCCGCGGCTGACGTGCCATTCGGGATCACCGGGTGCGGCAGCGACGCCGTGAATGCGCTTGACGCCCGGGAAGACGCCACCGGAATCTTGCCACCCGCCGCCGGAGCCGCCGAGCCATTCGCCGAGGATGGCGCGAGCGACGACCACGCGGGCCTCCTCGGGCACGAGTCCGCCGGTGAGGGAGCGGGTCTGTCCGGTCGCACGCATCAGAGCGGAGATGATTGAGGCGAGGAGATTGGTCGAGACGGCAAGTCTGGAGCCTTTGGGAATATCGTTGACCTTGCAGGAAATCTCGATTCCGTAACCGGGACGGATGACCTGGCTAAGAAGATCGGCCAGCGTTGCGCTCGCACCTTCAAATGAGGGCGGGACGAGGCCCGAGGCGATGACGCCGGCCTTGATGAGGCTGAGGTGGTCGTTGCCGAAGTTGAAAAGTTCGGAGAGAGAATCGACGTCCTTGGTTTCGCCGAGGTCGATCGAGGTGAGTCGGATGATCGGCTCGGAGAGGACCCGGACGTGGACTTCAATGGGGGGTGCGGGGTGGGAATCGCGGCCGTGGACGCCGAGATCGACCGAGATGTTCAGAACTCGAGCGCCTTCGGGATAGTCCATTCCCAGAAAGAAGATGTCGGACCACGCGGCATGGGAGAGGTCTAGCCGGACGGGAGTGCGCTCGATCAGGACTGGAAAAAGACCGGAGCGAGGATCGCGTTCGAGCAGGGCCGAGTTGAGCCGAATGGGCTGTTCGTCGGCGGTTCCGACGCGGAACATCCAGCGGTTGCCGTCACAGCTCCGGACGGAGCGGCGAACCTGGTCGGCGAGGGTCTGGAAGGCGGTTTGGGCGTACGCCTGGGCGAGTGCGCCGGAGAGGGGGCTTGAGGGGCCTGAGTCGCGTTGGGCGACCAGGAATCGGGAGATGGCCTGTTCGAAGCGACGTTCCAGGAGGTCCTGAAAACCGTCGAAGGGAATAAGCCCCGCCGTGGGAAGCGCTGGGTTTTCTTGAAGATGATAGCGATGGATCGCGTGGAGAAATTCGGCGGCGCGGACGCGTTCGTAGAGGTTGGACGTGGAGCGGCGGAACGCTTCGAGAGGCTGGCAGGCGGAGAGGATCTCGGCGGCGGAGAGTCCGCGCAGGAGCTGATCGAGAGAGCGGTCGCGGAGCGAGGGATCTTCGGCGGTGATCGTATCGATAAGGGGACTGGTCACGTTTGGAGACACTCCAGATCGCTCGGTGGAGGAACCCGTAAGTAGGCTCATGAGGAAAGGGGGGCGGGCGGTTCGGGATCAGGGGGTCTCGTTGCGAATGACGGATTCGAGGATCATGGCGAGCAGGCGTTCACGGTCCTCGCCGGCGAGGGCCAGGGCGATTTGGGCCTCGACGAATCCATACTTCACGCCTAGGTTGTGGCGAGTGCCATGGGCTTCCAGTGCGAGATATTTTTCGTCGCGTGCGAGTTGATCGAGGGCGGTGGTGAGCTGGATGGGAGTCGGATTTTCGGAGGCTCGGGATTGGCTGACGGCGGCGTCGAGTAGTTCGAAGACGTGGTGAGTGAGGACGTGCATGCCAAAAAAGCAGAGGTAGTGTCCGGCGCGGAGGCCGGGGACGTGGAGGTGTAGCTCGGCGGTGGTCGGGTTTGGCTTCTCGAGGATTCGTTCGATCTGATAAACGTTGGGATCATGACCGACTTTGCGGCCGGCGAGAGTGCCATACTGGTGGATCAAATGCTCGCGTGTGGCCTGAACGGCAGACACAGCACAGTTTTCCGACTCGGCCATATCGAGGAGTTGTCGGGCACAGCGTCGGGGTTTTTCGGTGGTTTCGCGAGTGATGTAGATGTGGTCGCCGAGAAGCAGAAGGAACGGTTGCTCTCCGACAAACGAGCGTGCGCACCAGACGGCGTGGCCGTAGCCTTCGGGCTGGGGTTGGACGGCGAACTGGAGGCGCTGGTCAAGTTCGAGAATGCGGCGAGCCTGTTCTTCGGCCCAGGCGACGCCGCGGAACGCCGAGCGGAGCATGGCGGCGTAGGACTGGAAGTGTCGGCGATAAACGGCCTCATCATCCGGGGCGCTGACGACGCAGATTTCTTCGATGCCGCTTTCGAGGGCTTCCTCGGCAATGATCTGAAGCACGGGCTTGGTGAGGCCGTCGCGATCGACGAGCGGCAGCATGGCCTTCTGGACGGTATCCGAAGCGGGATATTGGCGGAGGCCGCGACCGGCGGCGGTGATGACTGCTCTGGTAATCCGCACCGAGAAGCTCGCTAAGTTAAGGTTGAGAAGGGACTATTCGGAAGATTCTCGGATTGCTGTCGGGTACGATAACGCGGGGCGGTGGAGGCGGGCAAGGCGAGGGGCGCTTGACTTCCGGGGCGTTGGCCGTAAATATTGAGCCTCTCCAGTAGGGGATGTAGCTCAATTGGTTAGAGCACCGGCCTGTCACGCCGGAGGTTGCGGGTTCGAGCCCCGTCATCCTCGTTTTTTAGGTTACCCGATGTGGGGCTGTCGAGAAATTTGTGAGACTGAGGGTCGCCTTGTTGATCTGACTTTCAGGATGCTTGAAGCGGGGCGGTAAATCTCGTAGTGTCATTAGCTCGAATTTGGATGTGAGCCTAAACGCCTTTCGGACGAGGATTTCGCACCACGATGTACGTGCCTACCAAGCTATTTTTCACCAAGGGCGTCGGGGTTCATCGGGAAAAGCTGACAAGCTTCGAGATGGCTCTGCGCAATGCCAACATCGCCTGCTACAACCTGGTGCGTGTTTCGAGCATTTATCCGCCGAAGTGCAGGATCGTATCGATCAAGGAAGGGTTGAAGGAACTTCAGCCCGGGCAAATCGTGCATGTTGTGATGAGCGAGAGCGCGACGGCGGAGCCGAACCGGTTGATCGCGGCCAGCGTAGGGGTGGCGATTCCCAAGGATTCGAGCACGTTCGGCTATCTTTCCGAGCATCACTCCTACGGCGAGACCGAGAAGAAGGCTGGAGACTACGCCGAGGATCTGGCGGCCGAGATGCTGGCGACGGTTCTGGGCGTTGAGTTCAATCCGGATAGTGCGTGGGACGAAAAGCGTGAGCAGTGGAAGATTGCGGACGTAATCACGCAAACGCGCGAGGTATCGCAGTCGGCCATAGGAAATAAAGACGGGTTGTGGTCGACCGTGATCGCAGCGGCGGTTCTGTTGCCTTAAGGCAACGTCGGGGGGAGTCTCGCCGTGAGTTGACGCTTGTTCAGTGCGTGTTCTGCTATTAGGATCATGCTAGAACGAGTTGCACGACCCCTTGGCGGAGGCTGACGGCGATGTCCGCTCTTTCGAACTGGCTTCTCGAATACGATGACGTGACTCGTGAAATTCGTCGGCTGGAGGTAATCAAGGAAAGGCTACGGACTGCGATCGAGGACGAGATGTGCCGGTTGGGAGTCGAGGACGCACGAGAGAACTCGACACGCGCGACACTCATGAGTTGGTTCAAGTTGACACCCAGACGCGACGCGGTGATGAACCTGTTGACCGCAGCCGACCTTTTCCCCTTCGCGAGTTTTACGGCGAATCGCGTGAAGGAGGTGCTCGTGCCGGTTTATGGCCGAGAGCGACTCCTTCCCTTGTTCGATATTGAGAAGAAGGCCATGCTCCGAATCCACGTGGGCAACCAAAAGGTGTCCAACGGCGTCGGAAACAATCAGGGAACCAACGGCACGTCATGACACGACCGGAACGTCGGCCCGCGCAGGGTACCAAGAAGACGGCGAAGCCCAAGTCGCGAGATGGGTATCTGGACAAGATTAGCCGGGAGCGGATCGCGCCAGCCGCGGTGCGGGGTGATGTGTCGGCGGCGGATCTTATTGACAGCGCATTTCTGAGTTACAACGGCGGGCGGTTGCGTGAGCTTTGTCAGGTCTTCACACGCAGGATGTTGGAGCCGAACTGCACGGTAGGGCTGACGATCTCGGGAGCGTTGACGCCAGCGGGCTTGGGGATGAGCAGCCTGATCCCGCTGATACGCGCAGGATTCGTGGATTGGATCGTCTCGACGGGGGCAAACCTGTATCACGATACGCACTATGCGCTGAATTTGCCGCTGCACCAGAGCCGGCCGGGACTGGACGACTTCGCGCTGCGGCAGCATGACATCATCCGCATTTATGACATCATCTTCGATTATTCGACATTGTTGGACACGGACGCCTTCTATCGGAAGGTGATCGAGGACAAAGTGTTCGCACGATCAATGAGCACGGCGGAGTTTCACCATGAAGTCGGGCGCTATCTTCACGCGCGAGTGAAGGCACTGGGGGGAGCACCCGAGAACAGCCTACTGGCGGCAGCCTATGAATGCGGGGTGCCGATCTACACGTCTAGCCCTGGCGATAGCTCGATCGGGATGAATTTGGCGGCGGCGAGTCTGGCGGGTGGGGCGCTGCAAATTGACGCCCTGCGTGATGTGAACGAAACGGCGGCGATCGTTTATGCGGCGAAAAAGAAGAAAGGGACGTCGGGAGTTCTGATCCTGGGCGGAGGAAGCCCGAAGAATTTTATCTTGCAGACCGAGCCGCAGATCCAGGAGGTTTTGGGCTTGGCTGAGAGCGGCCATGATTACTTCCTGCAGGTGACCGATGCTCGGCCAGACACGGGTGGACTCTCGGGCGCGACGGCGCACGAGGCGATGACCTGGGGCAAAGTTGATCCCGAAAAGTTGCCGGATACCGTGACTTGCTACACGGATAGCACGATCGCCTTACCGTTGATCACCGCCTACTCACTGGCGCGACGTGAACCCCGGCCATTGAAGCGGTTGTATGATCGCTTGCCGTTGCTTTACGACGATCTCCGCAAGGCGTATTTGAAGCACCAGACCAGCGGAGTGCGGACGGGCATGGCGGCGCGGCAGAAGACCTCCAAGTAGGTCGATGTGGAATATGACAAAGCGAACGCGGGTAATTTGGCTTGCTCGCGAAGCCGATGTTGGTATTTTCGCGATACGCGAAGCGGCTGAGATCATCAATCACGGAGGCCTCGTCGCGTTTCCGACGGAGACTGTCTACGGACTCGGGGCGGACGCGACGAACTCCGACGCGGTCCGGCGCATCTTCGAGGCCAAGGGGCGGCCGGCCACGAATCCAGTGATCGTTCATGTGGCGGATCTCGCCATGGCGCGATCGTGCATTGAAGGCGAATGGCCCAAGAACGCCGAGCGGCTTGCGAGTCGGTTCTGGCCGGGGCCGCTGACGCTTGTGCTTCCGCGGAGCAAGCGGGTTCCTGGAATTGTCTCCGCTGGGCGAGAGACGGTTGGGATTCGCGTACCGGATCATCGGGTCGCACGCGCGTTGATCGCGGCGGCCGGCGTACCGATCGCAGCACCGAGTGCCAATCGATCGACGGGTATCTCGCCGACGAAGGCTGAGCATGTGCTCAAGGATCTGGATGGGCGGATCGATCTACTATTGGACGCGGGGCCGACAATGGTCGGGATCGAGTCCACCGTTCTCGATCTCTCGGGTGAGCACCCAAGAATTTTGCGGCCCGGGATGATTGGGGTGGATGAACTCGAAGCGGTACTCAATGCTCCGGTGGCTTTTAAGGATGTTGGGAAGGGGCATGCTGAGGGTGAGGGATTTGGTAGTCCCGGGCAGATGGCGCTGCACTATGCACCTCGGACGGCGACGGAGTGCCGAGCGATTGAGCGAGTGTCGGAAGAACCGGGGGAGGAACCTGTCGGACTGGTCGTATTGGGTCACCCAGGCTTAATCGTGACGTGGAGTGCTGCTGAGAAGGTTGACCTCACGAGCCCGGAGGAGGCGGCTGAGGGTTTGTACGCGGCACTTCATCGGCTGGATGAAATGGGATTGCGGCGGATCATCGTGATTGAGCCGCCCGGGAGTCCGGAGTGGACGGCGATCGCGGATCGGGTGCGACGGGCGTCACGCTGACCTTTCCGAGATGTAAGGACGTCCCGACAACGAGACAACAAGGCCGTCATTCAATCGAAGAGCCGAGGCTGGTCAATACGATCCAAGAACAGTTCGGGTTCGGGGACGGGAAGGCCGAGGTGGCCGTAGGCGGAGTCGGTCGCCTTGCGACCACGCGGGGTGCGGACGATCATCTCGCGACGGAGGAGATACGGCTCGATTTCTTCCTCGATCGTATCGACGGCGATCTGGAGGGTGGCGGCGAGTGCCTCGACGCCTGTGGGGCCGCCCTTAAAGACTCGGATGAGCGTGTCGAGGTAGCGGCGGTCTTGTTTGTCGAGGCCCTCGGCGTCGATCTCCTGCATGTCGAGGGCGTCGCAGGCGACGGCTTGGGTGATATGGCCGTTAGCGCGGGCGAGGGCGAAATCGCGTACCCAGCGTAACCTCGCATTGGCGAGGCGCGGAGTGCCGCGGCTGCGGCGAGCCAACTCCCAGGTAGCGGACTCATCGATGGTGGCGTGTAGCTTCGCGGAATTGATCGTGACGATGCGCGCGAGTTCGTCGCATTCGTAGAATTCCAGGTGCTCGTGCATGTGGAAGCGGTCGCGGAGCGGACCGGAGAGCATGCCGCTGCGGGTGGTCGCGCCGATGATGGTGAACTTCTTGAGCGGCAGGTTGATGGTGCGCGCCGACATGCCCTCGCCCAGCACGATGTCGACGCGGAAGTCTTCCATCACGGGGTAGATGAACTCTTCGACGGTGCGCGGGAGTCTGTGGATCTCGTCGATGAAGAGGATCGAGCCTTCGGCGGCGTTAGTAAGAAACGGGAGGAGGTCGGCCTTCTTGTCGAGCGCTGCGCCGCTGGTGATGGCAAGCTCGACATTGAGCTCGTTGTGGAGGACGGTAGCGAAGGTGGTTTTGCCGAGGCCAGGCGGACCATCGAAGAGGATGTGCGGGAGGGGTTCGCCGCGAAGGCGCGCGGCCTGGAGCGCGACGGCAAGGCGGTCGGCTACGGCGCGCTGACCGATGACTTCGTTGAGGCGCTGGGGACGGAGACGCTCGTCGGGGGCGTTGGGTGAGGATACGTCGGGCGTCGGTGCGAGGGGTTGCTCGTCACGAGGACGAGGGGTGCCCTTGATGAGTGGCTCGCGTGCCATGAGATGGGGCCTTTTTTCAAGACGCGGGGAAGGAAGCCGAATTGCTCAGGAGCGAGCGGACTATTTGGCGTCGCGATCCTGTTCGTAGATGGCATCGATCATGTCAGGGACGTTCTTGAACTTACGCTTGGTGGAGGAGAGGACACGATCGATCAACTGACGAGCCTGGCTCTCACTATGACCAACGGAGAGCAGGGCCGCGAAGGTATCGCGGAGGACGTCGGGCGCGGCACCCGTCGCTTCGCCGTTCGAGGTAAGGACAGTCTCGCCTTCGGAGGCGGCACCAACGATGAGGGCGAACTTGCCGACCTTGCGGCGGAGCTTGGCGACGATGCGCTCGGCGGTGGCTTCGCCAATGCCGGGACAGGTCGCGAGTGTCTTTAAATCCTGATCCTGGATGGTTCGGGCCAACTCGCGGACGGGTCGGGTCATGGCTCGCAACGCCTTGCGGACGCCGACGCCATCGACGGAGCAAAAGATTTCGAAGAACTCGCGGTCGATGGGAGTCAGGAAGCCGATGAGCCTGGGCCGCATCCGGCTCGACATCTGGTTGCCCTCGATGTCAAAGACCGTGTGGAGCGCGATCATCTGTCCGACCTGATGCTGGAGTTGGCGTCGGGCGGATTCGGGGATCAGGATCTCGATCTCAAACGGGTCGAGAGCGAGCAAAAGCCGCTCTTCATCGACGGCGCGGAGGATACCCCGAAGCTGGGTGATCACGAGACGAAAGCCCCCAAAGAGACGAGGCGAATAGTGTACTAATGTGATCCTAGGGATTATGCCCGATCTTCGTGGATCGGGCAAGTGGTACTGAGGGGCGAACGGGGTTTTAATCGACGAATGCATATCTAAGAATGCACCAGAGAGCTTGCGAGCCGTCGCGGAGGGGGCGGATTTTTTTCCCTTCACTGAAGTCGCGGCCGTCGTAGCTGACGGGGATCTCGAAGATACGGCACTTACGATCGGGGTTGCGGCCGGGCACGGCGGGCATCCGAAAGCGAGCGATCTTGGCGGTGACTTCGGGCTCGAAGCCGAAGCGGTTGCTCTTGAGTGTGATGCCCTGAATGACTTCGCGACGGAAGACCTTGTAGCAGACTTCCATATCGGTAAGGTTCAGGTTGGTGAACCAGTTGGAAAGCGTGGTGAGGCCGCGATTGGCGACAGAGTGCCAGTAGTTGAGCACGCGGTGCTTCTCGCCGATAAAGCGTGAGCCGAACACGACGTCGGCCTTGCCTTCAAGGATGGGCTGGATGAGCTGTGGGTATTCGCTCGGGTCGTACTCGAGGTCGGCGTCCTGAACGATCACGATATCGCCGGTCGCGTGCTTGAATCCGGTGCGAAGCGCGGCGCCTTTGCCCTGGTTCACGTCGTGAAACAGGATGGTGAGTTCGGGCTGAGTCGTCAACCATTCTTTAAGCATCTCGCGCGTGCCGTCGGTCGAGCAATCGTCGATGAGGATGACCTGCTTACGAATGGGGACCTCGCGGACGCGGCGAAGAATCTCGCCGAGGAAGCGGGTCTCGTTGTAAACGGGGATGACGACGGAGAGCACAAGGTCGTCTGGGACGTGATAGATGCCGAGTCGATGCGCGAGCGGCTCGCCGATCAAGCGAATGAGCTGGTCGGTTGCTTCGTGATGTTCACGCAATTGCGCGTCATTAGGGTGAGGTGAAGTGCCCTGGCCTGTCCTCTGTGGGAAACTTTTTTTCGGGTCCATCGTCAGCGCGTGGCTCCGTGTGTTGGTTCTTGAACAGATCGAGTCGTGCTGGGCGAGGCTGTCATGTGAGAGTTCACAATCTAACGATCGAGGCGAATGAAAAACAGAGATGTTATCGCTGGTGAAATCGTGAATTTGGCGACAATGGAGGCGGAGAGGGGAGAAGGATCGCGCGTGGCACATCGACGATTAGGAGATGTGGATTGATGATCCTGCTTGGCATGTGAGTGTTCGATGTCGAGTGGTTGGGAGTGGGATGGCATCCTTTCAAGCGCGATCTTTTGAGAAAAAACACTTACTAGCACCTATTCCCTCTTCCCTATCGTGATATATTTCGGTAAGAACTTTCTAGGATGTCGACGCGCCGGCGTCGATCCTGAGTAGTTCTTGTTCAAGAGGGTTGGAGCCGATGGCCAAGAAGACCGCACCGAAGAAGGCCGCACCGAAAAAGGCCGCGCCGAAAAAGGCCGCACCGAAAAAGGTCGCCGTCAAGAAGGCGGCGCCTAAGAAGAAAGTCGCCGTCAAGAAGGCGGCCGTGAAGAAGACGGCCGTCAAGAAGGCCGCTCCGAAGAAGGCGACCGTCAAGAAGTCGAGTTGACCTCAAGACGATCGGCGAATCGACAACAACAGGCGACCTGCCGCACACGTACAAACAACGACGCCTCCCCCGGTTCCACCGAGGGAGGCGTTACTCATTTTCGAGATGAGCGCGATTGACTCCCGAAGCGCCACTGATCGCTCAGGATTCGGGTGGAGGCGGTTCGTCGTAGAGCGGCGTGCAATCGACGAGTCGAGCAGAGTCACCATCGTGTACCGCCATCTTCGCCCCGGCCCAGAGGCTTGCGCCGGCGAAGCGGCCGTCCTTGGTAATGCAGTAAAACTTGACGTCGAAGTTGGGGCGACCTTTATCGTCTTGAAGCCGCTTAGCGCGGTTCGTGGCGGCAATACGGCGACAGGCTTCGAGGGCGGCATCCTTGGGGTGTTTACCCTGGCGGAGCATCTCGACAATGGTATGACTGGAGAGATTCAAGAGATTGGCTTCGCCACGACCAGTGGAGCCGGCGGAGCCGATCTCGTTGTCGAGCCAGAGGCCCGCCCCCAGGATGGGCGAGTCTCCGACGCGACCGGCCATCTTGTAATAGAGGCCGGATGTGGTGGTGGTGCATCCCAGGTCACCGCGCGTATCGAGTGCGGAGCAGTGAATGGTGCCGTGCTCGCGAACGTAGGACTCGCCGAAGAACCGACGCACGGCCTCGGGCACTTCGTCGGGAGGAGGTGGGATACGGTCGTCGAGCTTGGTGGCGGTTTCCTTCCAGTAGAGCCAGATCTGCCTCGCCTCGTCGGTGAGGAGGTCGGTATCAGGAAAGCCGTGCATCTTGGCGAAGCGATGCGCGCCCTCGCCAACGAGCAGGCAGTGGTCCGTCCGTTTCATCACCAATCGCGCGACGGCGGCAGGGTGGAGAATATTGCGGATGGAGGCGACGGCACCTCCGCCGTGACTTGGGCCGTGCATGACGGCGGCGTCAAGCTCGACGACGCCATCTTCGT
>JBGSYY010000438.1:0-3489 GCA_041750675.1 Isosphaeraceae bacterium
TTGATGATTTGAATGATGTTTGCGAGCGTGCTGCTCGGTCTGGCGGAGATCGAGTCGGATTATCGGCGGGAGTGGCCCTTGCGCCGGTGTTCTGTTCCATTGCTGCTACTCATCCCCTACTCCTCCAGATGAATCGAGCCAAAGAGCTCCAAAAGAACCGCGCCAGTTACCGTCAAACTTAACAGGGCTGAATGCGGCTTCCTTCCTATGGATTAAGGAAGTTCCTCGAACCACAAGTGCCTGTAAATTCATGTTAGAAACCTCCGGTAAGACAACACCCCCCGACCCTTCGTCAATTGTGCCGCACCTTCCGGCACAATTGCCCGCGACGGTCGAGTTGCGGCTCCGACTTAGGCGGTCGGGGTCAGGCCCGAGAGGATCGCTCGCGGTGAACGCCTGATCCCAGACTACAAAGCGATACGCCGCGTGCCTGCATGCACGCAAATTGTCTTGGTAATCCAGGCAACTCGTTTTAGACTAGTTTAGACTGGTTGTAATTCGACCCAGGAGGCTCCATGGACACCGTCGGCTCCTTTGAGGCCAAGACCCACCTTCCCCGACTCCTCGAACGGGTGGCTCAAGGCGAGGAGATCACCATCACGAAGCATGGCAAGCCCGTGGCCAAGCTTGTGCCGTTTACGGCGACGAAGGCAAAGCCCGACGTGCGTAAAGCCGTCGAGGACATGAAGCGGTTTCAGCAGGAACAAGGCCCGACACTTGGACCCACGCTCTCCGTGCGGGAGCTGATTGAGGAAGGCCGCCGGTTCTAAGGCGAAGACCGCAACGCGAAGGGAGTCGCAATGGAAATGCCAAAGCAGTTTGTCCTCGATAGCTCGGTTACGATGGCCTGGTTCTTCAAGGATGAGCGAAACGCCTACGCTGACGTGGTGCGGGACGCCCTCGTCGAAGGCCAGGCCGTGGTCCCGTCCCTTTGGCCACTTGAGGTGGCCAACACGATCGTCATGGGCGAGCGCCGCAAGCGCTCCACCCCCGCCCAGGCGGCCACGTGGCTTGCTCTGCTGGAAGCCCTTCCCATCGTGATCGACGCCGAGACCACC
Organism: Isosphaeraceae bacterium; assembly: GCA_041750675.1. GTDB lineage: Bacteria > Planctomycetota > Planctomycetia > Isosphaerales > Isosphaeraceae > BPJS01. The sequence continues at coordinate 1,059 of JBGSYY010000438.1, forward strand.
ACTCAGGCCTTGGGCGAGACGCTCTCGCTTGCCAGGGCCCAGAAGCTCTCCGCCTACGATGCGAGCTACCTCGAGCTCGCCATGAGGCTCGGGGTACCGCTTGCCACGCTCGATGACCCGCTCCGCTCAGCGGCACAGGCCGTCGGCGTGTGCCTCTTTGAGGAGGAGTGATGGGCACACCAAACCAACTCGTAGAACATGGCGAGCTAAAGAAAACGGCCGGCCGTTGTCCTAGGCGCCCAGGCCGTGGACCGGCACGATGCCCGGGTGCTCCAGGCCGCCGGTGATCTCGGACTCGAGCACGAACCGATCGCGGGAGGGGCGGGACCGGCCAACCGACCCGCCGAGGTCGACTGCCCCCGCCGACCACCAACCCGTGGCGTCATCCTCAAATGGAAGTGGCGCGAACTGGGCAGGCGCAAGAAGTCGGATGGAGCCGATGGCAGGTTGCCGAGGCTCGTCTGCAGGACCGTGTCGTCCAGCGGTCCTAGCGCAGTGCGCGCTTCGCGGTAGATCTTGACGGCGGTTCCGAGGGTGAGCTGCTGACCCAACTTGATCGGTTGCTTGCTCCCAGTGCGAGCCAGGAGCTTGTGGAGCCTGAGATGAGCTTCCGTCTTGGTTGCTGAAGCATCAGCCAACCGAACCTGCTTGCCGTGGACCTGCGCGTACCACGCACCGCCAGTGCCCTTGCGGCGCCACGGTTTTGCTGAGCGTGCCATTGGACTGGGCCTCCATAGCGTGCACGAGGCTCCAGTCTACTCACCGAAACTGCAAGATATCAGGTGATTGGGCGGCACTGGATTCGAACCAGTGACTTCCACCGTGTGAGACTGATCCCCTTCCGAAAATCGCTGTAAGCCTTTGATTTGCGAAATGTTGCGAGTTCGTGCACCTATGCTCCGACAGGCACGGATCGGCAGAAATCCGCCCCTTAGCGTGCACAATAGCGTGCACGAAATTCCCGGATCGACGGCCGGGCACCGCGCCGCTGAGGGCGTCGGCCTGCCCTTCTTCTTCCCATCATCCCCGGGCGCAGGTCGCTCGTCCGGACTGGCCGTACAGGTACTCGACAGGTTCTCAGGAGCTGCCGCCGGCGCCGGCGGCCGGGGTCCCTGGAACTGCGCGATCGCAAGCTTGAGGCTGTTGCCACTGAAGAACCGCATGGCATGAGACGGCCAGCCGTTTTCCTAGGCGCCCGGGCTGTGAATCGCCGCGACGAGCTGGTCGCGATCGATCAGGTCGAGCCGCTGGGCCAGGATACCGAACAGCAGATTCCGATCCGCGCCTAGGTTCTCCGACCCGGACGACGTGATCACCGTGTCAGTCTCGGCCCACGACGCTCGGGAGTCCGAGCGGACTGCCGCCCGGCAACGCCTCCTCGGAGCGATCGAGCGCATAGGCGGGAAGACGAAGGGCGTGCTGGACGAGGAGATCGACGCCGCGATCGACGAGGCGATGCAGTTCGTGCGTTCCCAGCGTCGCTGATGCGAGTCGTACTGGACGCTAACACCCTGGTGCGTGCCGCGCTCGGGCCCGAGTGAATCACCAGCCACGGCCGAGGAATACGCCGCCGTGAACGAGTCTACAACCCTCCCGCTTCCCGGGCTACAGACGTTGGCCTCACCATCCTAGTTCGATCTCGATGCTCGGCGCCCTGACGCTCCAGGCACCGGCCGGATCATGGAGCATGATGCGGACGGAGCTGCCCGGTCGGATCGCCAGGTTCAGCGGTCGCTCTCCGCCAGCACGGACAATGTCGGCCAGCTTGACGTGAGCGCGTGGGGACGCCAGGTCGTCGACGTAGATCAGTAGCGACAAGCCGGATTTCAGCCCGGCCAGGTCCGGCGTGCTATCCCGGAATCGGAAAATGAGCCGCCGGAGCATCGCCTCCGCCGGGAGCGAGTGCGACGCGATGACGTCCGAGTCGAAGAGGACCGCCTCGCTCCCCTCGAAAGTCGGTACCCCCGAGAACACGAGCGCGGACGGCCGGGCAGAGGAGGTCGCTTCCGTCTTGGAATCGACGAACGGGGCAGATTGAGGGGGCACGTTCGCCGTCCCTGGAGGACTGGGACGCGCACGGAAATGCCCGCGGGCTGACGGTGGTGGTGGGCTGGAGCAGTAATCAGCCGGCGTGCCCATCGACCAACTGGCAGTGATCGCACCCTGCAGGCCCAGAGAAGAGGCACCGGCATAGCCGAGGAAACCGCCCGACCACCCCGCCGGCAGCGCATTGGCCACCGCGACGGTCTCCTGGACAACGCGCCCCGCCTCGGTGCGAGTGGCGAGGAACGCGGTCTCAGCGCTGGCCAGGCCGTAGTCGAGCGCCTCCTGGACCAGCAGGTCCCGCACTGCGCTTGCCGCCTCGCTCCGCCGATTCTCGGCATACACTTTCGGTTCGGAACCCTGCGAGGGTGCGAGGATCGTGTTGGGA
>JBGSYY010000439.1:0-12049 GCA_041750675.1 Isosphaeraceae bacterium
CTACGGCCTCGACGCCCTACCGTCCCCCCCCCGCGCCTTCGCCGCTGTCGAGCCGCAATCCTCGTCAGCGGCCGCCGATCTGCTCCGCGACGAAATCGACCTGATCCTTAACCCCGGAGACCCTTCATGACGCTCAGGTACACCGGCACGATTGCCGGCCTTGTCTCCTTGATCGCCGTCCTTCCCGCCCGGGCACAAAACCCCGCCGCACCGCCGAAGGCGGAGCCGGTGACCCTCACCCTTCATCCCGCGCCCGAGCCAATCCCCGCGCTCAAATATCGCCTCGAACCCGAACGCCGCTCACTCATCCCCGGCAACGCCGCCCTGTACTATCACCGGGCGATCCAGAATGTGCTGGAAGTGCGCAACTTTCAGACCGATGAAACGCGACGGAACTCCGACGCCTCGACCACCAAATCGATTGACATCGAAATCGGCGAGTGGGCCAGCGCCCCGCTGGGCGAGATCCCCATCGACCAGGCCCGCGAGCGTCTCACCTTGTTCGCCACCGCTCTCCATGAAGTTGAGCTGGGCACCCAGCGCTCCACTTGCGATTGGGAACTCGATCAGCGACCCGAGGGAATCAGCCTGCTGCTCGGCGAGATTCAGGAGGCCCGATCGCTCGCCCGGCTGGTCGCCGTCAAGGCCCGCCTCGCGATTCTCGACGGCGACACCGACACCGCGATGCACTGGATTCAGGTCGGCATGACCCTCGGCCGCCACGTCGCCATGGGGCCGACCATCATCCAGGCGCTCGTCGGCATCGCCATCGACAACGTCATGGCACGCTGCATGCAGAACCTCATCGAGCGGCCCGGCACGCCCAGCCTCTACTGGGCCTTGGCCGATCGTCCTCGCCCCGCCATCGACATGCGTCGGCCCCTGGAAAGCGAACGCTACATGCTCGAAAAAGAGCTTCCCGAACTGGCCGACCTGGAGCGCGGGGTCTGGTCGCTCGACGAGGCCCGAAACTTCGCCGGCGAGCTTCAGAGCAAGTTGTTCACGATGGTCAACGGCGGCACCTATGCCGCGCCCGGCGAGACCGGCATGCCCGCACTCGGCCGACGTCTGGGCATCGCCGCCATGGCCGCGAAGATCTATCCCGAAGCCAAGCAAGGGTTGATCGACATGGGCCTTCCTCCCGAGCAGGTTGAGCGCATGCCCATCATCCAGACTGCCACGCTCTACACCGTCCGGCAATACAACCAGGCTCGCGACGATCTTTACAAGTGGATGAACCTGCCCTTCTGGCAATCGGTCGATGGCCTGGCTAAGGCGGAGACCCTGGGCGTCAATTCGGCCGGGGATCAGTATTCCAATCCCTTGCTCACCCTGTTCCGTATGCTCACTCCCGCCCTCAATGCCGCCCGCTGGGCCGGCGTCCGGCACGAGCGCGGGCTCGACGCCCTGCAAACGATCGAGGCCATCCGCATGTATGCCGCCGAGCATGACGGCTCGCTTCCGACCAGCCTCGACGCCCTCGACGTCCCCGCCCCACGCGACCCCGCCACGGGCCAACCGTTCGAGTATCGCGACACGGGCGACAACACAGCCACGCTCAAAGGCCCCATCCCACCCGGAGCGCCTGCACACCACACCTCGGCGATCGACTATATTTTGAAACTGGCGAAGTGACCCACGGAGCAGTGCTTATTGACCCTCAGGTTGTTCGGTTCCGATATGGGTTTGCCCGAGGTCATCCCCGCGCAGGCGGGGATCCAGTGCGAGAGCGGTGAAAACCATGGATCCCCGCCTGCGCGGGGATGACATCCGTGGAACTGGACTGTCTGAAGCTCAATAGGCCGCAAGTTGACACCCGGATACGCCTTGGGATTTAGGCCGTCGCTACTTCGATAAGTACCGCCCCAACGACATCGTCACAATTCTTTCTCCCTCTCTCCACACGACCCCCACGGAGCTTGTACGCCCATGACACTGCTGTCGCTCGTACCCCTCACCATCGCCCTGCTACTCTCGCCGCAAGGTGAAGCCGGCAAAACGCCGAAGGACGCCATCACCCCCTTCATCGGCGAGGAAGTCGCCGCCGTGATTCACGTCGACCTCTCACGGATCGACGTTCAGCACGAGCTAAAGAAGCTGCTCGCCCCAATTCCTGGAGGGTCAAACGAGGAAGATAGCATCGCCCAGATCGCCAAGGTTGCCGACGACCTCCGTAATGCCGGAATCAGCCGTGCTTATGTCCTCATTGATCCTCTCACCCTACCCGGCGTGCCCGATTTCGTCATGCCCGGCGTCAAGGATCCCGAGGCCGCCCGCCAGGCGATCCAAAAACTCCTCCCGCCCGAATCTCAGCCGCCGGTTGTGGTGGAGGTCATTCGTGGAGCCGTCGTCGTCGGCACGGAGGAGTCGATCGCCCGACTCCGCAAACCCGCCAAAGCTCGCTCGGGACTCGCCGAGGCGTTCGCCGCCACCAACGACGCCCCCCTCAGCGCCATTCTCCTCCCTAGCGACACCCAGCGCCGCGCCCTCGAAGAGGCCCTGCCCGAGCTGCCCCCCGAGCTGGGCGGCGGCCCTATCGGCGTCGTCACCGACGGCCTGAAATGGGGGGCCGTCGCCATCCAGGTTCAGCCCGAATTGAACCTCAAGGCCGTTATCCAGGCATCCGACGCCGAATCCGCGAAGGCCATGCAAAATCTCGCACGTCGCGGCATTACCATGATGAGCCAGCAAGTGGCCGCGATGCCTCGCGGCGAACAGCTCACGGAATCGCTCAAGGCCCTGCAACCCGAGGTCAAGGGCGATCAGCTTGTGATGGAACTGGACGCCGCCAAGGCGATGCGCCTCGTCCTCGAACCCGTCTCCGCCGCGCGCGAGGCCGCGCGCCGCGCCCAGTGCACAAACAATCTGAAACAGATCGGCCTCGCACTCCACAACTATCACGACAGCTACAACGGCTTCCCCGCCGCGTATTCCCAGTCCAAGGACGGCAGACCGCTGCTGAGCTGGCGCGTCCATATCCTGCCCTTCATCGAGGAACAGCCCCTCTACGAGCAATTCCACCTCGACGAACCCTGGGACAGCGAACACAACAAAGCCTTGATTGAAATGATGCCTCAATCTCTCTTGTGTCCAACTTCAACTCTCGCCGGAACCGGCAAGACCACCTACCTCACCCCTCGCGGCAAGCACACAATCTTCCCGGGCAGCGAGGGAAGCAAGATCCAGGAAATCACCGACGGCACGTCGAACACCATCATGGTCGTCGAGGCCAACGACCAGAACGCCGTCATCTGGACCAAGCCCGACGACTGGGAGACCGGCGAAATGCCCACCATGGACGCCCTCCTCGGTCTCCACCCCAACGGCTTCAACGTCCTCTTCGGCGACGGCTCGGTTCGCTCCCTCAACGGAACAATCAACGTCGACACCTTCCGAGCCATGCTCACCCGCGACGGCGGCGAAGTGGTCGACCTCAGCAACCTGGACTGAACGCCGCCAAGCCAGAAAAACACGAAGGACTGGCACCTCCCCTTCGCGGCGGTGCCAGTCCTCTTTTGTTGGTAAAACCTCAGCCGTCGTCACGAACGGACGCCGCTTTCCCGGCCTCAATCTTCGGCTCGATCCCCAGATACCGGCAATATCCCTCATAAAGCGCCCGCTGCCGCTCGCCACGGTAGGGGCTCATGTAGTGAAAGAAGTCGAACGTGACGAACTTCTCCACATAAGGATCGACGGCCTTGAGCTGCCGCACAACGCGCTCAATCTCGGTCGCGATGAAGCCGTATTCCTTCTTCATATCCTCGCGCTCAAACGATTCCAGGTCGCACCACAGCGTCACCCCGGTTTTTTTGCAGATCTCTTGATACATCTGGAAGAACGGCACAATCTTCTCCTCCAACTTCTCATCCCAGCCCCGCGCGCCCACTCCATCCTGCACCATCATGATGTCAATCCCCGCGCCATCGAGCAGGCCCGAGTAAATTCGCCTCATGTCTTCCAGCGGCGTGATGTCGCTGAAAAACGGCGCGAACCCTACCGGCTGGTCGCGCAGGGCCTTGCAATGATCGCTCAACTCCCGGAAATAGCCCCGGAGCTGAACAACCTTCTCAGGCGTCAAGAATCCGCTCGCCTCCTCGGTGAAATACCAGCCGCCGAACGACCGATGCTCGCCATAGCGCTCCTGCATCATCGTCGTCAGCGCTTTGCGCTCCGCGAGTGACTTCTTCAAATACGCCTCATCCCACTTCCACCAGCCGTCGTCGGCCTTCGTCCCGATGAAGACGCGCATCTTATGAACGTCGGCATACCGCAGGATCTCGCGCGTGGGGTCGGTCGCCGTGGGGTCGGTCGGAATCAGGTTCGTATCATTATATTGCAGATACTGGATGATCAGCGTGTCGAGCCCGACATGCCGCATCGCGTCCAGCTCGCGATCCCAGTCCTCGGGCGTCAGCTCAAACATCCAGCCCTGAATCTGGATGAATCCACCCGTCAGTCGCGGCGGCCCATCCTCCCCACCACTCGCTCGCGACGCCGCGCCGGCGGCCAAAAGCCCCGCCGCAATCAGAACCTTCACAGAGCCGTTCATCACGTTTCTCACCTTGCACAATCGTTGAGCGTTTCTCAGTGGGAGGTTCATGTCTCCCTGTCCCATCCAATCTTATTCAGGAACACCCCGCGACCCAAGCGGTCGCGCGCTTGACGCCCGGCCGTCCGCGCGCTGCAATACACCCTTCCCACAAGACCAACCCCGAGACAGTCCGCCCACAAAGACTCCCATGACCCACCCAGCGCTGGCTCTCACCCTGCTGATCGCCGCCTTCGCGGCCATCCCCCCAGCCTATCGTGTGACCGACTCCGGCCTCGAACTCGTCGGTGTCTCCGCCGATTGTCCCATCATCTACGACAACGATTTCTGGACCGACGTGCCCGACGCCGCCTATCTCTGGGCCAAGGCCAGCGCCGGCAAGTGCCGGCTCCGTGGCAATATCATCACCCGCTGCACTTATGGCTGGGAAACCGGCTATGTCCACACCCTCGATCAGCAACAAGACGAGGCCCGCAAGCTTCTCAACGCCGCCCGCGAATCCAGCCTGAAGCACATTCCCGATCCGGTGATCGGAGCCAAACTGGCACTGCGCCGACCTGCCAGCGAACGGATCGAAGACACAACATTCGAGCCCAGCGCCGGCAGCGCCCTGATCGTCAGCGAGGCCGGAAAGGCGACCCCCAAACAACCTCTGCTGATCTTCGTCGGCGGTTCCTGCACCACCGTCGCCACCGCGTATCTCTCCGATCCCTCAATCGCCGACCGCGTTCTCGTCTTCCAGATCGATGGCGGCGGCTACAATGGCTCCGACGCCTGGGCCTGGCAGATCGCGCAAACCAGGCTCCGCTTCGCCAATTGGGCTCGCGGCTATTTCTGGCCCGATATCAGTCAATGGAATCCCGCGGTATTCGACGCCCTGCCCCAAAACCCCCTCAACAACCTGCTCCGCGACTACGCCCACGGCGACCTTGCCAAGTCCAACCAGTGGGGCGACGGTGCCTGGATTTACTGGCTCTTCGACCACCGCTGCCTCACCAACGCCGAAGATTACGACAAGTCCGCTATCACCGTCCCGCGCAACGCAACCCACCCCGTCCGCATGGCCGACGAGTTTCTCAACACTCTCAACGATCCCGCCGTGACTCACGAGTGACTCCGACCTTCGCCGCGCCGCGCTTCCACGCCTCCGCCACCGTCCGACCAATCGTCGCATAGCCCGCGGGCCTGGGATGCGTGTCAAACTCCCAGCACTGCCGCACCCCAGATCGTTCAGCCGCCATCAATGCATCGGTTGTATCAACCAGCGGAATCGCCAGCCGTACACACAACTCCGCCAGATGCGCGTTCTGCCGCCGATAAATCGCGTCATCGGCCAGCGCCTCGGCCGTGGCCGCGTCCAGGCCCAGCGCTTCCAAAACCTCGCCGTAATGGCCGTCGATCACACCGCAAAACGGCACATATACCACAGTCAACCGCGCCCCCACCGCCCGGCACCATCGTTCCATTCGCTGGAGATACGGTGCCGGCGAACCTCCCAGTGCGAAATCATGCGCGAGCATCCCGGGCATCGCCCGCGCCTGCTCCGCCAGCCACGGATTGATCGCTCCCTCGCGCATCGCCCCATACAACGCGGGATCAACGTCCGCCGGCGGGTCAGTCACCCGGCTCCACGGATTCCCCGGATCGGGAACCGCCGGAAAGAAGGGCAGCACCGGCCTGGGCCAGCGTCGATAAATCGCCTGTCCCGCGATCACCCGCCCAATCAGCTCCACCGCCCTCGGCGTCCACCAGGGCATGGAGCGACGTGGAAACGCCGGAGGCGGCCCATCGAGCGCCCCACCCGGCCACGGCGGCGCTGGCAGATCATTGGCGTACAGCACCAGCACGACGTCCGAGGGCCGTAACAACGCCGTTGCATCGCGTGCCAACCGCGCTAGCCTCGGTAAATCGGCGGCCACCACTCCCAGATTCAGCACCTCGGCCCGATCCAGGCGACGCGCCAACTCGACTGCGATCGTCGACGCCTCCCCGGCCCCCTGCCCCTCCGCAACGCTGTCCCCCAGCACCAGCACGCGACGACGCCCCACCGTGGGGTCGATCGAGAAGTCCGAACCACGAAATCCATAAATGTTCAACCGATGGGTCTCGACAAATCCATCCGGCCGGCTCTCGAACCGCAGATCCACGCACGCCAGCCCGCGCTTCATCGTCTCCCGCAGATTCGGATGGGTCCCCGCCAGCATCTGATAGCCGATGCGGTTGAACCCAGACACCTCGGGCAACGGAAACAACGCCCGAAAGAACACCTCCTGACCAATCGCCAGCACCCCCAGCACGATCGCCGCGAACCCGATCGAGCGCAGCCGACGCCGGTACCGGCGGCGGATCACAGCCTCTCCGGCGGCGTCACTCATGATTGATTGGCCTGACGATTTTCATGTCTCAACCCGGGATAACCCCGCACAGGTTCAACAAAACCAACGCCGGATACGCGCCGGATCACGCCAATTCAGCTCAAGGTAGATCGTCACATTAAACGACTCATCACGCGGCGTCACCCGCGCAAAGTCGATCACACGCACCACCCGCGACACCGCCACCGCCTTTCCATCAACCACCGCCACACGCCTCTCAACCACCGACTGCCCCCAGGCCCCCGCGCATGCACTGATCCATAAGATCCAACCGTCATTCGCGACCCCGATCCGCGAGCAACCGCTCCAGCAACACTGGATTCACCATTCCCCGAAACCGCACCTTGCCATCCACGGCCACCACCGGAACCTCCAGACCATACGCCTCCACAAGCTCGGGATCACTGTCCACGTCAACGGTCTCTATCGCAAACCCATGCCGAGCGCGCGACTTTTCCAGCACCGCGATCGCCTTCTCGCAACACCCGCACCCCTCGCGCGTGTACACAGTGAATGTCTGGCCGTCGGCCTTCTTGCCACCTCCCAACCACGACGACAGGATCGAACGCATCAACCTCACCCCTCTTCTCTTCGTCGTGACGTGACGGCCATACCCGCCCGTAACCGAGCCTCACCCCAACGGGCGCACCTCAACCAAATTATCAAAAAACGTCGCCCCGCCACCCATGTCCGTCAACGCCTGCGACGTCGTCACATTCCCATTCGTCCCGCCCGGCGAATGCTTGCGCCAGTAAACCCCGCAGGCCACAGCCACGCCGGCCCGCACCGCACCTGTCAACGCCACCCGCGCCCGGAACACGCCTCGATCATTGAAAACCTCCGCCCAGGCTCCGTCACTCAATCCCCGCGCCGCCGCGTCCGATTCCGCGAGCTCAATCGTCGGCTCGCCCGCCTGCGCCCGATGCCGCGTTTCATTCGCAAACGTCGAGTTCAAAAACTGTGCACGCGGCGGGCTGAGCAACTGCAGCGGATATCGCGCCGCCAGATCCGGCCGGCTTTGCGGGTCTTCGTGTGGCGGGATATACGTCGGCAACGGATCCAGCCCGTCAGCCGCCATCCGCTCGCAAAGTAGCTCGCACTTGCCCGACGGCGTCGGAAAGCGTCCTTCTGCAAACGGTAGATACGGCACCGGCAAATCGAGCCGGATCGACGCCTCCTCGCGCAGCCGCTCCGGCGTGATCCCGTTCAACGTCGGCCCGCCGCTCAGCACCTCCGCCACCAGCGTCGCGTCGTCGGGAAACAACTCACGCTCGAATCCCATCCGTGCCGCCAATGCCCGGAACACGTCGTTGTTCGATCGACTTTCTCCCCTGGGTGCGATTGCCGGCTCGTTCCACATCACAAAATGATGTCCATACGACCCATGAATGTCCGGATGCTCAAGCTGCGTCGTCGCCGGCAGCACAATGTCCGCGTAGTCAACCGTATCCGTGGCGAATTGCTCATGCACCACCGTGAACAATCCCTCGCGTCGAAGCCCCTCGATCACTCTCGACTGGTCCGGTGCCACTGCCGCTGGATTGCTGTTATAAACATACAACGCACGTACCGGCGGCCCGTCCAGCTCGCCCGCAAGCGCCGCCCCAAGTTGGTTCATGTTGATCGTCCGAGTCCCCGGCGGACTCAGGTCCGGCCGCGTCAGGCGGTCCATCGCAAACTCATAAACGCCGCTCGTCGATAACAGCGCCCCGCCCCCCGCATGGCGCCAGGCCCCCACAATCGCCGGCAAGCAGGCGATCGTCCGCACCGCCATCCCCCCCCCGCCGTGCCGCTGCATTCCATAGTTCAGTCGAATCAGACTGGGATGCTCGATCGCATAGCGCCGCGCCAAGGTCTCAATCGTCTCGACCTCCACCCCCGTGATCGAAGCCACCCGCTCGGGCGCGTAGTCGGCCAGCACACGCGCCTTCAATTCCGACGCCCCCACCGTTCCCCGCGCCAGATAGTCTGAATCCTGCAAACCTTCACACCAGATGACGTGCATCAACCCCAGCGCCAATGCCGCGTCCGTCCCGGGCCTTGGCTGGATATGCCAGTCGCACCGCGCCGCCGTGTCGCTCCGGTACGGGTCGATCGCCACCAGGGTCGCCCCGTTCACCCGCCGCGCCTCGACCATCCGACTCCACAAATGCTGATTCGTTTGTGCGGTGTTCGATCCCCAGTTGATGATCAGCTTGCACCCAGACACCGCCATCGGATCGGCCCCGTGCCGGCCCGGCCCCACCGTGTACTCATACCCCGCCGACCCCGCCGACGCGCAAATCGTCCGATCCAGCCTCGACGCCCCCAACCGATGAAAAAAGCGACGGTCCAGGCTGCTCGCCTGTAGCTTCCCCATCGTCCCATAATAACTGTACGGCAAGATCGCCTGCGGCCCATCGCTCGATGCCGCGAGCGCCGAAAACCGCTCGGCAATGATCCCGATCGCCTCGTCCCAACCAATCGGCTCGAATCGCCCTTCCCCCTTCGCTCCCACCCGCCGCATCGGACGCAACAATCGCTCGTCGCTATACACCCGCTCCAGATACGGAGCCATCTTCCGGCACAACGCACCCCTGGTGAACGGATGATCTTTCGCCGCGCGCAACTCCACCGCGCGCCCATTCTCCACCGTCACCACCATCTGGCAGGTGTCCGGGCAATCCAGTGGACACACGCAGCGGATCGTCTCCTGTCCCATGGCCGATTCTCTCTCTGGTCACCTTCGTGGAGCCGGGCTGCGTTTCCAGAACAAGGATATCCTAACGAGATCCCATCCAACCGCGCCAGGCATTCCTCCACGCTCCCCTACTCGACTCGCTAGAATCCAAACAATCGCCGTTGTCCCAGAGACCCCCACCGGATCTCCTCGGTTCGCCTCCTACTGTCTCCCTGACACGTTCCCGACCGTCGCGCAGACGAGGCCCCTCATGACCCAAATCACGACCCATGCCTTTCTCCTCCTCGCCGGCCTCAACCTCCTGCTCCCCACCGAAAGCCCAAAACCTCGCGAAGTCACCCTACGCGGCACGGTGATCCCGCTCACCGCCGCGCTGGCCGACCGCCAGATCGTTGCCGACTTGTCCCCTATCGCCGATCAACTCGTCCTCAAGCAAAGCGACGACACCCTCATCCCCCTCCTCTCCAACGGTGCCAGCAAGGCCCTCTTCCTCGACGGACGCCTGCGCAACCGCCCCACCGAGATCAAAGCCTGGCAGCACGACGGCCTCCCGTTCGTCGAACCCGTCCTCTTCCGCGTCGAGGAAGCCGGCTCGCTCCGAATCCCCGAATACTATTGCGACGTCTGCACCATCACCGTTCGCTACCCCCAGGATTGCCCCTGCTGCCAGGGCCCGATGGAGCTGCGCTACAACCCCATGCCCTGAACCGGCCGTCCTCGAAGAACCCGAACTCCCGATCGTCACCACTCACGCCCAGATTCCAGCAAACCCCTCGGCATGGACACCCACTCGGTTGGGCAGGTGGCGTCGCGCGATCCGGGCCATCCGGTCGCGATAATCGAGCGAAACTGAGTCCGGATCAACTGCCGCCATCGCCGTCGGCAGGGCCGTCGAGAGGGTGCGGCTGCCCTGGGGCGAGCCGTCGCCGCCTATGAAATGATCAAGCACAACAGCGTCCGCCGCCGCCGCGATCCGCGCGAAAAAACCGTCGGGATCGAGAATTGGCAGCAACGGCGCGACCGTGATCACCGTGAACAATCCCGCCGCCTTCAATCGCCCCGCCGCCTCAAGCCGCGACTCCACCGTATACGCCGAACGCGGCAGGCCCGGTAATCGGTCGCGGTCTGATTCAATCGACACATGACAGCGAACATCCGCGACTCGCGAAACACCGAGAAGCCCCTCGAGCGCGTCCAGAATGCGCGGCGAGTGCGTCTGCACGATCAGAAGATCGGGCGGCAGCTCACGCATCGCGGCAAGCACCGACCCGGTGATCCCCAGCCGTGCTTCCTGCGGAGGAAATGGCTCGGTCGAGCTGGACAGAAAGATCGCGAACCGCCCCCGTACGCGTCGTGCCCAGGCTCGCTCACGCTCGTAAACCGCGCAATACGCCTCGGCCGCATTCTCACGCGCTTCCAGAAAGCTACCCCAACTCCGACCTCGCGTGATCCACGGATTGTGCCGTACATAACACCCCACCCCACACAGCGAGCGCCCCAACGCGCATCCCCGATAGGGCTGAAGTGAGTGCGAGCAGACCGGCGTTAAAAACCCCCCGGCACGAGTCAGAATGGAACGGACGGTCACCAATTCAGTTCGCATGACAGGGCGAGACTCGCACAAGATAGCTCGGTCACCAGAAGCCCGCTCGCGCGACGACTTGCCAGGGGTCGCTGTCAGGAGGTATCTTTAATAGTATCCTTCCGCGGAAATTGCGAGGTTCGGGCGAAAGGATCGACGCCCGTCGGTCTGCCGTCCAGCGAGACATCCTTCCAGAACAGCCGTCCGACCGCAAATTCCGCCGCCTGCCCGACGAGGACGTGCCCCGTCCTCTCGCGCGGTAGGTCCCGCCGATCCTGGCCTCTGCAAGAGACGGAGAAAAGCCGATGACGACGTGGAGTCGCGCTCAAAGCAGCCCGCTTGCGGATCGTGGAGGGTTTGCCGCTGGATGCGTGATGGTGCTGGCCGCCTTGTTCGCCTGGCCGGCGCAAGGTGCCTACAGCGACGAGCGGCCCCTCGAATACAACCGGGATATCCGCCCGATCCTGTCCGAAAACTGCTTCTCCTGCCACGGACCCGACAGCGCCAGCCGCAAGGCCGATCTGCGGCTCGACAAGCGCGAGGCCGCACTCGAGGCCGGCGCGATCGTCCCGGCTCAGCCCGACGATAGCGAGCTGATCGCACGCATCTTTTCCGACGACGCCATGGAGGTGATGCCGCCTCCTCAATCGCACAAAACCCTCACCGACGCACAGAAGCAGACCCTACGCCGCTGGGTCGAAGCCGGGGCCGAGTACCAGCCGCACTGGGCATTCCTCCCCCCGCTGCGTGCCACCCCGCCGCCCGTCCAGAACGAATCCTGGGTGCGCAACCCCATCGACCAGTTCATCCTGGCCCAGCTGGAGTCAGCCAGCCTCGCGCCCGCGCCCGAGGCCGATCGCCGC
>JBGSYY010000440.1:0-5070 GCA_041750675.1 Isosphaeraceae bacterium
CGGGCGGCGTCGCGCTCTTGCCGGGCGACCTGGGAGCGCATCCTCATGAGCAACGTGAGCGTGGAGCGAAAGGAACGATCGGCCTGTGCCTCGTAGCGGTGCCAGGCGGTGTCGCCGGGGCCTTCCAGCTCGGCACGCGCGGATTTATCGAGGCGAGTGATTAGTTGAAGGAGACGGGCAAGCAGGATGCGTTCGAGAGGATCGCGACATGCGTTGATATCGAACTGATCATCGAGGAATGCGATTGTCTCGGCATTGACGTCCTTGGAGCGAACGTCGAATGGGGCGAGGCTCCCCTTCTCGCCGGTGAACGGGAGAATGATGGCCGTGATCTCGGGATCACTGGAATCGTGGTCGACTGGACTGGACATGGGTCGAAAGGCTCTCGTCGGATTGGGAGGCGCGGTCGTTGCGATCGTCGCGAACGAGGCGCGGTTGTACGAAGCAAGGCCGGGGGCCTGCCCGTTCGGGAGGGGGCCGCCTGCGGTCCTGGACAACACAGACAATCCGGTGTGGGCCAGACGAGTATCAGGGAATATGCGGGTGGCGACGTTTAGGGAGTGGGGGCACGAATGGCCGGGCTTCAGTTCAGGCGGATGATGCGCTGGATGCGGATGGGAGGGGTGAGGGCCTGGTCCTGGGCGTTGGAACGGTGGATTTTGTCGAGGATTTCACGGCCCTTGGTGACGTGCCCGAAGGCGGCGAAGCCCTGGCCGTCGGGGTTGCGCCTGCCGCCGAAGTCCAGGTCGGGTTGGTCGCCGATGCAGAAGAAGATGTCGGCCTGGGCGGTATCGGGGCCGTCGCGAGCCATGGAGATGGTGCCGTCGAGGTGCTTGAGGCCAGTATCACGGGTGCGTTCGAGGGGAATGGGCGGGTTAAACTCGTTTTCGCGTGCGGGATTGGCCCGGGCCTGAATGACGGCGATCTTGACGGGGTTGTCGGGCTGGTTGTCGGCGCGGACGGTGCGGAAAAACGCGCCATCGGCGTAGAGGCCGCGATGGGCGAGATCGAGAAAATTCTTGACGGTAAGGGGTGCTTTTTCCGAGTCCAGGACAAGCTCGATCTCACCCAGGTCGGTTTCGATGCGCACCTGGGGGTGGTTGGGGATCGGCTCGTCGCGCCAGCGGATTTGGGGAGCGGTGGCGGGGTCGTAGCCTTTGAGGTGGGCGCGGCCGACAGGTTCGCGGGCGTCGATGCGTTGGTATCGGTACGGGTTGTCGCCGAAGACCTCGCGGCAGAGGTCGGCGAGAGCGGGGTCGTAGGCGATCAGCTCCTCGCGGGTGTCGACGTGGTTGTGCTGGGCGTCGTTCTGGCGGTTGGTGTCGAACCACGATTGGACGCCTTCGGCAAAGTATTCGGAGGGGTCGGTCATGGCATAGGTGTTTTTCCAGAGGTTGGCGGCCTTGGCGGCGTCGAAGGCGGCTTTCAGGCGCTTATCAAAGGTGGGATCGAGGGTGCGCATGCCGTTGAGATGAATGGAATGAGCAAACTCGTGGATGGTGATATTTTCGGTGCCATAGGGATCGCTGGGGTAGTTGAGCAGGTTTTCCTCGGCGCAGGAGACGAGCGGGTCTTCAGGTGATCCGCCCAGTCCGCGGGCGCGGCGGTCCCAGTAACCTTTGGGGCTCATCCGGCGCTGTTCGGGTAGGTCGGTGGTGTATTCGTCGTGGGCCATGATGACGAGGCGGACCTTGTTCTTGGCCATCTCGCGGAGCACGGCGGGGTTGTCGGCGAGGAGGTTGCGGAGGGTGAAGGCCGCCTCGGCAAGGGCGAAGTCGGAGACGCGGTTGGAGGCGATGACGGGGAGGCCGAGGGCGTCGATGTGCTTCTGGTAGAAGTCGCTGAGCGCGAGGAACTGGCGAAGCTCGTCGGAGATGGGGCCAATCGAATAGTCGTCATCCGAAATGGGTAAAGCGGAATCAATCCGCAACGTGATGGGGTCCAAAAGCATGGCATGGACGAGCGCTGGCGCATCGCTGGGGGCGTGGCGACTTTGCAGGCGGAACAGGTCAATGTTTCCGCCCGAGGCCGACAGCGGCTGGGGTCGTTCGAGTCGCCCGGAGGGTGGTGTCAGGGGAGCGGGCGAAATTGGCTGCGGAGTGGGCGATTCACCAGTCTGAGCGACCGCGAGCAGCAAGATCAGCAAGAGCATTGATGGCATGGCGGGGTGACTCGTAGTGCGCAGCGCGATGGTGTTGCCGGGGTAAGATATTGAGCCTAACGGGGTCGGCCCGGGGCGGAAAGACGCTGGTGTCATAGGGACTGTCGAACCCGCTAGCGGGTTGAAGCTGGACAAGTCGGGACGCTATCCTGTGAAGCTGGGTAATCTGGGGTGCGTCGTCCGCCCAAACGATTTTTTTTGAATGAGGTTGAGACTGATGACGAAGCTGATGCGAAGCCAGGGGTCTGGGCGGCGAGGTTGGGACGGTTGGCTTGGACTCTTGCTGGGTCTGGCGATCGTGGGGATGGGAGCCGGCGCGAGGGCGCAAGCGGTGCCGGACGAGGGGCGTCAGAAGCAGATTGAGGAGATTCGGCGTCAGATCGGCGATTTGAGTAAACGACTGGACGAACTTTCGAAGGAAGGGACGGCGGCGGCGGCGGAGGTCGTCAAGGCGACGACCTTGCCCGAGGGCTGGCTCAAGAATCTGAGGTGGCGTTCGATCGGTCCCGCGAACATGGGCGGGCGGATCACGGCCATCGCGGTGTATGAGGAAGATCCGACGATCTATTACGTTGCGACGGCGAGCGGCGGCTTGCTCAAGACGGAGAATAACGGGCTGACATTCAAGCACTTGTTTGATAAAGAGTCGAGCGTTTCGATTGGCGATGTGGCCGTGGCGGCGAGTGACAAGAACATCGTCTGGGTGGGGACCGGGGAGGCGAACCCGCGGAATTCGGTGTCGTACGGAAATGGAGTCTACAAGAGCACGGATGGGGGCAAGACCTGGGAAAACATGGGGTTGAAGGAGAGTTATCAGATTGGTCGGATTGTGATTCATCCCAAGGACCCGAACATTGTGTATGTGGGTGCGCTGGGGAGATTGTGGGGGGCGAACGCCGAGCGTGGGCTGTTCAAGACGACGGACGGGGGCAAGACCTGGGAGAAGGTCCTGTTCGTCGACGACAAGACGGGCGTGATCGAGCTGGTGATGCACCCGACGGAGCCGGATACGCTGCTGGTGGCGACGTATGAGCGGGCGCGGGATATGTACGACTCGAACGAGCCCTCGGTGCAGTTTGGGGCCGGCGCGGGGATCCAGAAGACGACGGACGGGGGCAAGAGCTGGACGAAGGTCACGAAAGGGCTGCCGACCTCGAAGCTGGGTCGGATCGGGCTCTCGTGGTATCGCAAAGATGCGAAGATTGTTTATGCGATCGTCGAGAGTGAGACGATTGGCACGGGGCCGCCGGGGGCAGGCGGTTCGTCGAACGTATACGCGGGGCTGATGGGCACCGACGATGAGGATAAGGCCGTGCTGGCCGAGGTGGTGGCCGATGGCCCTGCCGCCAAGGCGGGGCTGCTGGCCGGCGACGAGATCACCGAGTTTGAGGGTGCGGCGCTCAAGGGTTACGCGCAGTTGATCGAGAAAATCCGGGAGAAGAAGTCAGGAGACGAAGTGAAGCTGAAGATCAAGCGCGGCGAGGAGACGAAGGAGCTGAAGTTGACGCTCGCCGAGCGCCCGGCGCAGGAGCGAAGCGGTCGAGCTCCGCGCGATCCCAAGAAGCCATTTCTCGATTTTCTGGGCGGCCAGCGTGAAAACGTGCAGGGACGCCAGGGCGACGATGGATTCGAGCATGGCGGCGTCTATCGCTCGGAGGATGGCGGAGAGAGCTGGACGAGGATCAACAGCGTTAACCCGCGGCCGATGTATTTCAGCCAGATTCGGGTCGATCCTAGCGATGAAAAGTATGTTTATGTGCTGGGAATTTCGCTGTATCGATCGAGCGATGGAGGAAAGTCGTTCAAGAGCGACGGCGGACGCGGAGTTCACGCCGACCACCACGCGCTCTGGATCGACCCCAGGGACGGCCGGCACATGCGGCTGGGCGGCGATGGAGGGATCTATGTCACGCACGATCGAATGACGACATGGGACCACCTGAACCACATGGCGATCGGGCAATTTTACGACGTCGCGGTGGACGCCACCCGGAACTACAACGTGTTCGGCGGCTTGCAGGACAACGGGACGTGGGGCGGGCCGAACCGTTTGCTCAGTGCGACGGGGCCTGTCAACGAGGATTGGTTCAACGTGGGCGGTGGCGATGGGTTCCAGGTGCAGGTTGATCCGACCGACGCGAACTTGGTTTTTTTCACCAGCCAGAACGGGGGAATCGGCAGGCGCAACCTGAAGACCGGCGAATTCCGCTTCTTCCAGCCTCGACCGCCCAAGGACGAGACCTATCGCTGGAACTGGAACACGCCGTTTGTGCTGTCGCCAACCAATCCCAAGATTTACACGGTGGCCGGCAACAAGGTGTTTCGATCGCTGAAGCAAGGCGACGGCCTGAAGGTCATCTCGCCCGAGATCACAAAGACCGACAAGGGATCGGCCACGGCGCTCGCCGAAAGCCCGATCAACGCCGATGTCCTCTATGTGGGCAGCGATGACGGCGCTCTCTGGGTCACCAAGGATGGCGGTAAGGAGTGGACCGAGATCGGCGGCAAGGTCGGGCTGCCCAAGCCGATGCACGTGGCGACGATCGAGGCGTCGCGATTCGCGGAGGGGCGGGTGTACGTGGCGTTCGACGGACATCGCTCGGACCTCGACGCGCCTTTTGCCTTTGCGTCGGACGATTACGGACAGACCTGGCGGAGTCTGAACGGGGGACTGCCGGAGCGTGGATCGTCGCGATGCGTGCGCGAGGATATCGTCAATCCCGACCTGCTTTTCGCGGGCACGGAGTTTGGCGCGTTCGCGTCGATCGACGGCGGGCGGTCGTGGACCAGTCTCAATACGAATCTGCCGACGGTGGCCGTGCATGATTTCGCGGTTCATGCTGATCCCAACGTGGGCGAGGTGGTGGCCGGAACGCACGGGCGGAGCCTCTGGGTGCTGGACGCGACGC
>JBGSYY010000441.1:0-4518 GCA_041750675.1 Isosphaeraceae bacterium
AGCGGCGGCGGGCGCCGCGCCTCGTCGGCCGATGATGACGAAGACGTGTTCGACTCCAGCCGAGGTCCTCGCGCTCTGCCGGGCGAGTATACGGTGAGCCTCGAAACGCTTGTCGAAGGCGAGACGACCGAGATCGTGCCGCCGGCGCCGTTCACCGTCGAGCCGCTCTACCTGGGCACGCTGCCCGAGCCGGATCGCGCAGCGGTTCTCGCGTTCCAGAAGCAAACCGCCGAGCTTCAGCGCGCTGTGCTGGGCACGGTGCGGGTGCTGGGCGATTCGATCGACCAGCTCGGCTTTATCGAGCGTGCCATCGAGCAAACGCCGAGCCTGCCGCCGGACTTGCTCAAGGATGTGCGTGCCTTGGAGTTGAAGCTGACCGACGTCCGCGAGACGTTCGCCGGCGACCCCACCCGCTCGCGCCGCAACGAACCGGCCGCGCCGGGCTTGCTCGATCGCCTGAACACAATCGTCTCCGGCCACTGGGCCACCACCGGCCCGCCCACGTCGTCGCACAGGCGTAATTTTGAGATCGCCGCCGAGGAGTTCACCGCCGCGCTCGAAGCCCTGCGGCCGATCCTCGAAACCGAGATCCCCGCGCTCCATCAAAAACTGGAAGACGCCGGCGCGCCCTGGACGCCGGGGCGGAAGCTGCCGGTTTGGAAGAGGTGATACGGTTCTCATGTATTCTTCGCATGTTCAGCGGCGATGGGTGGCGGGGGCTAAGCGAAGCGTGCCCCCGTTCGCCACGCCCCGTAAGGGATTTCGCGGTGATTTCACCACTCGGCGGCCGACCAACCTTTAGTCTGCGTCGAACAAAGAACCCGTCTTCCCACCCGACTTCTTCACCTTCGCCGCTTTCTTGAACGTACGGATATCCTGCGACGGCGGCATGTCGACGCCCTTGCCCGCCAGCAGATCAGCCACAGTGAGAATCTGAAGCCGGTGATACCCCTTATTTCCCCAGGGTGACGTGTAGAACCCGGCTCCGGCAGCCTCGGCCTTCATCGGTCCGGTTGGATCGTGCATGGTCAGCAACACACCGATGGCCGCCTTCTCGCGCTCGACGACGTGGCCCAGATCGCGCACCATCGCCACGCCCAGGCTCTTGCCCGCCTTCACTGAGAACATTACCTGCTTGGTCGCGCCGCTCTCGGCGTCGTCGTGAAAATAAAGTCGGCCGTCGATCCCCTTGTCGGCTCCCTTCTTCTGCTCCAGGGGCCGGGCGTCGACCAGCCCCAGCACCCACCACTGGAACTGGTAGGGGTCCTCCTCGGCCAGCTTCCGCGCGTCCTCGACCGTCGTCGGCTCGCCGATCACTTTGTATGACTTGGTGATCTCCGGCCCGTATTCGTCGCGCAGGCGCTTCTTGATCAGCGTCGTCGCCAGGCTCGTCACGTCGATGCCGATCCACCGCCGCCCCAGCTTTTGCGCCGCCGCGATCGTCGTCCCGCAGCCGCAGAACGGGTCAAGCACCACGTCACCGGGGTTGCTGCTCGCCTGAATGATCCTCTCCAGCAAGGCGATGGGCTTTTGCGTGGGGTAGCCTAGACGCTCGGCAGCCATCATGTTTATTGGATCGATGTCAGCCCACAGATCTTGTGCGGGTATTCCGGTTCTTTGGTCCAAGTAGACTTTGATATAGGGCCAGCTACCCTTCGTTGGCCAATGGATCAGCCCAAGCGAGTCGAGTCGATCCATCTCCTCCGGTAGCTTCGCCCAGTGCCGCCCTTTGGCGGATGGATCAATACCTCTCCAGGGCTTGCCAGTAGCTCCAGAGCGTAGGCCAGCACCTGTCGGATTCTCGTGCTTGTAGCGACGGCCTTGTTGATCGATATGCCTGTAGTGTTTGGCGACATAATCAAGAGTATACTTTTGGAAAACGGGCTTCCATGTGGAGCCTCCTGACTTTGCATAGTAAAGTATGATGTCGTGATTTGGTCCAAACTTCTTTGAGCTGTTGTGAGCGTGGCTTCGCTTCCATACTATCTCATTTCTGAATCCATCTAGACTGAAAACACCATCCAATAAAAGCTTCAAATAATGACTCGCCGTCGGATCGCAATGCAGATAAAGGCTCCCCGTGGGCCGCAGGACCCGCCGTAGCTCGACCAACCGGGGCGCCATCATCGATAGATAAGCCAGCATGTTTGAGTCGCCGAGTAAATCGCGGAACGCGATCAGCGCCTTGCGCGCACGGTCGGGCGTCTGCTGATCGGTGATGAACTCGAAATAAACCCGCGACGACTCCTGGTTCCACTCCCAGGTATCCTGAAACGCCTTGATCTGCGCCGCGGCGCGCGAACCGTCCTGCTCGGCGAAGAACGCGTTGTAATCAGCGTTCGAGTTGAATGGCGGGTCGAGGTAGACCAGATCGATCGATTCGGACGGGATGTGCCGCCGCAGAACGTCGAGGTTGTCGCCGTAGAAGAGCAGATTGGGCTGGTCGGGCATGGCTTCGATCATCCTCTGGGGTCATGCGAAGCCAGAATAGACAGATGTCCAGAGGCAGGCAAGTCCGTGCGAACGTAAACCGCGAAACCGAATTACGGAATCCGGTCAGATACCGCGATCAGAAGTTTTTTCATTTTTTCCCCGACATCCCCCTCATTCCCGTGTCATTGTTAGAAGGACGACCATCGGCCGAGAGCCGGCAAGACCGATAGACCCGAGGCACGGGACGACCCGACATGGCCCGAAAGCGGAACGCCTCGAAGGAAACCGACGCCGCCGCCCCCTCCCCTGCCCCTGCCCCCGTCCGGCCTCCGTTTCTGGGCGAGCCGCCCGCGTATCGACGGCTGCGCGTTTACGCCTTCGATCCCAGCCTGGATACCGAGCTGGACACCGCGCTCATCAACCAGACGGTGATCCGCGTTCCCTGGGAGACCTATCGCGACCCCGATGCCCGCACCGCCGACGATCGCGCGCCGGGGCGGTTCGTCGGCCTGCGGCCGGGGCCGATCGGCGAGTATCTCGAAGTGATCGACTTCGATCCCCCCAGCAACGGCTTTTACGACCCCATCGACCTCGACGACCCACGCGTGCTGGCGCAGGACGGTCTGCCTCCTTCCGAAGGCAGTCCCCAGTTCCATCAGCAAATGACGTATGCCGTGGCCATGACCACAATCGGCCACTTCGAGCGCGCCCTGGGCCGCAAGGCGATGTGGTCGCCCCGAATCGCCGCGGTGACTCCGGGTGGGCCGGTCAAGTCGCAGTTCGTGCCCCGGCTGCGCATCTATCCCCACGCCTTGCGCGAGCCGAATGCGTTTTACAGTCCCGACAAAAAAGCGCTTTTATTTGGATATTTTTCCGCCAGTCGCGATCGCCCCGGCCGCAACCTGCCCGGCGGCGTCGTCTTCACCTGCCTGTCGCACGACATCATCGCCCATGAAACCACCCACGCCCTGCTCGACGGCCTCAACCGCTATTTTCTCTACGCCACCAACCCCGACGTCCCCGCCTTTCACGAGGCGTTCGCCGACATCGTTGCCCTGTTCCAGCACTTCACCTATCCCGAGGCGCTCAAGCACCAGATCGCCCGCAACCGCGGCGATCTCGCCCGGCAAAGCCTGCTCGGCGAGCTGGCCCAGCAGTTCGGCCAGGGGATCGGCCAGTATGGCGCGCTGCGGTCGGCCATCGGCGGCGTCAACCCGATCACCGGCGAGTGGGAGCCGTCCAAACCCGACCCCAACGCCTACGCCACCCAGCGCGAGCCGCACACGCGCGGGGCCATCCTTGTCGCTGTCATCTTCGAAGCATTTTTGACCGTTTATCGCTCACGTATCGCCGATCTGTTTCGCATCGCCACCGGCGGGACCGGTGTTCTGCCCCAGGGCGAGATTCACCCCGATCTCGTCCAGCGCCTGGCCAACGAAGCCGCCGACGTGGCCAATCATATGTTGATGATGTGCATTCGCGCGCTCGATTATTGCCCGGCCATCGACATCACCTTCGGCGAATATCTCCGCGCCCTGGTCACCGCCGATCTCGACGTCACGCCCGACGACCAGCGGGGCTATCGCCTGGCCCTGCTCGAAGCCTTC
This sequence comes from Isosphaeraceae bacterium, assembly GCA_041750675.1. Lineage (GTDB taxonomy): Bacteria > Planctomycetota > Planctomycetia > Isosphaerales > Isosphaeraceae > BPJS01. Next base: position 4,041 of record JBGSYY010000441.1, read on the forward strand.
CGCCGCTGGGGGATCTTTCCGGAAGGCGTGCGCACGCTTTCGGTCGATAGCCTCAAATGGCAAGGCCCGCCGCCACAGACGGAAGACCATCTCATCAGCGACCTGATCGACGAAACCCTGGGCGAGCGCAAGCGCCTCGACCTGGGCTGGGGCCTCTCCGGCAATCGCCGGGGTATCTTCTTCGCGGCCGGACGGATGCGCAAACGACTGCACGACGCCATCGCCACCCGGCCGATCCCCCGCGCGGTTCAGCGCTATCTCGGCCTGTCGCTCGATGTTGACGCCCTGGGCTCGATCGACCGTGATCGCGCCGGTCGACCCATCTTCGAGGTCCATTCCGTGCGCCCCGCCCGCCGGATCGGCCAGCGTGGCGAGGCCATCACCGATCTCGTCGTCGTCCTCATCCAGCGCCGGCGTGGTTATCTCGATGAAACGGTTCAGGCCGCCGTCGACGCCAGCACGCTCACGCCCGCCGCCG
>JBGSYY010000442.1:0-9648 GCA_041750675.1 Isosphaeraceae bacterium
GAGGAGTACGCGGTTTCGCTTCAATGGGGCCACGGCGGTGAGGCCGTGGAAGGGGCTTGCCGCGATGGGAGGAAGGTGGGTCGATCCCATGCTTCAATGGGGCCACGGCGGTGAGGCCGTGGAAGGGAACGAGCCGTTGCAGGAGCTGCGCGACGAGCTTGGCTTCAATGGGGCCACGGCGGTGAGGCCGTGGAAGGGTCACCACGTACGGCGACTTCAAGCGCGAGATTCTGCTTCAATGGGGCCACGGCGGTGAGGCCGTGGAAGGCAACGAAATTGCGCACGCGGTGGGCGGCGTGCGTCGCTTCAATGGGGCCACGGCGGTGAGGCCGTGGAAGGGCCAGGACCTGCTCCAGATAGTCGCGCGTGTAAAGACGCTTCAATGGGGCCACGGCGGTGAGGCCGTGGAAGGAGCCTTGTCGCAAGGTGCATATTGCCAATGAGCTACGATGCACTTTGCGAGAGGCCGTTGGAAATTGCCCTGGTGAGGGGTCAGAGGAACCCAGGCCACGCTTGTAACGCGTTGCATCCATGTGGGTTGCATTGTGCGAGCGACTCCCGGGATTTCGAGGGCACCGCGCCGCTCGCGGAGACCGAAACGCGTTTGCGCTGGGAGGCCGGTAGGTACGTGCCGTTCCACGTTGTGGCTCAGCGCGTGACGAACACGGGGTACGACGTCAGCTCGCCTGTGACCAGTCGTGCCAGCAGCCGCGTCTGGATCTCAAGCATGCGACGGTAATTTAGACGATACCCGAGCAACGGATGAGTCACAAGTGTGTCCATGCGTTGCTCGTAGGCGCGGAAGAAGGCCTTGCGACCCTCGGGCCGGAGCGCGACCGACTGTCCCACGCGGATGAAATCACGCGGGCTGATCATGCGGGTGTTGATGGCGCTGAGGACGGCCGAGTCGGCGATCAGGGGCCGAAACGGCTCCATCAGATCCAGCGGAAGTGGGGCGCGACCGAACCGGGGCTGATGATAGAAGCCCAGGAAGGGGTCGAACCCCACAGCATGGCAGACGATGGTCAGGTCTTTCGCGAGTACGCTGTAGGCCAGCGAGAGGAGGGCATTGACAGGGTCGCGGGGCGGTCGGCGATTGCGGTGGGTGAAGTCGAACGTGAATTCGGCGACGGCGGCCTGGTCGTCTTTACTGGAATCACCGACCTTGATCATGCCGGGAAACAGCTCGAAGTAAATTCGAGCGGCGCTGCCTTCGAGGCCCAGAAGCTGAGCGACCGATTCGGCCTTCTCGGCATCGTCGCAGAGGCATTTGAGCTGGGCGATCTTCGCGGAGGGTGGCTCGACATGGTTTCGCTGAAGCATGGTGCGCTGGTTGCGGATCTTGCCGGCGACGAGATCGCGAGCGAGGCGGAGCGCGAAATCGGCATCGTCGGCGAGGCGGAATTGTTCGCGGCGGAGCGCGATATTTCGGACGCCGAGGCCCTGGGTGATGCCATAGAACCAGCCTTCCTGGGAGAAGTAGCCGATGGGGACTTCGTTTTCGCAGAGTGTCTGGATTGCCTGCGTGGAAATCTGGATGTTGCCGAAGAGATTCACCTGGCAGGTTTCGGCGATGCGGACTTCCTGAACAATTTTGTCTTTTTCCTTAACGCGAAGGAGGTTGCCGGTTTTTCCGAGGTAGAGGCCCTGCGAGTTGAGGTAGAGCGGGCGGAGGTCGTCACGTGCGGCGACGAGGCGGCGGGGCGTGGCCGGATCGCGGGCGGCGGCGACGGATTCGGTGCCGAGGGCGTCGGGTGTGGCGTCGGCCTGCTGGAGTAAGAGCGTCTCGTCCGGAAGGCAGATTCCGACCAAGGAACAGCCGGGGCACTTGGGGCTGTCGACCAGTGGGGGTGGGATGTGGTCGGCGACGGCGGCGGCCCGGGCCTGAGCGAGCGTAGTGAGAGTGGACTCGACCAGGGGGGCATCGATGAGGACGCGCAGGCGTTGCTTGGTCTTGACGTAGTAGATCACGCCGGAGTCGCAGTCATAGCCGTTGTCTCGAAGGACGAGGGCCTGGACGGCAAGCTGGACGCGGTCGGGGTCCCAGGCCTCGGCGTCGCCGGTCTCGGGGTTTTTTCGCGGGGCGCCCCGCTTGTAGTCGACGGGAGTCGCGGTGGAACCATCGGCTTCGACGAGGTCGATCGTGGCGATCAGCCGGTGGGTTTCGCTGGAGAGTTGGACGGACCGGGCGTGGGCCTGGTCGTCGGGCGTGAGTTGCTCGGCTGGGGGCAGATTGTCGGACTGGGCATCCAGCTTGGCGTGCCGGAGGGTGCCTTCGACGGTTGCGTGGTTGTGAGCGAAGAGGCTTTCGACCCACTCGTAGTAGAAGAGTCGTGGGCAATAGACAAACTCGTTGAGCATTCGAGCGGGGAGGTAGTCGGGTAGGGACAAGGGCTGGGCTGAGGACATGAGAATTGCTCCGGCAGATCGAGGAAGAAGGCCTGTGTCAGACGACGACACAGGGGGCGGCGATGGGGGAGTAGGGTTGGCCGAGCGCAGTGATGACGCGCTCGCCGCGGCCTTCGGTCGGCCCCAGGTCGATGAAGAGGACCTGGTCCTCATCGTGCTTGATGATTTCGGCGAGCGTGAATCGACACTTCGCCAGGTCGATTGGGGTGAACTGGCATTCGAACACCGAATACTGAAGATGATCACCGAAATCGCGCATGGTCTTGAAGACCGCGCGGAGGCGTTTGGGCTCGCGGATGTCGTAGGTGACGAGGTAAGTAGAGCGCATGGGGGGACGAGCGGGATTGAGGTCGGGGTCGCCGGAGATCGGAGTTTTCCGCCGCGCCGAGGGACATTACGGTTTCGCGGCGGCTATTCATTACTCTAGAACAGAGGCGAGAAGGCCGAGACCACAATGCCGCCCAGAGCCGATCGCGAGCGGGCCTGGCACCATCAACCCATCATTGAAGCGTAGCGTCAGATGCACGGCCGTCTGGCTGAGCAGGTGATCTGGCCGGATGTAGCCGATGGGTTGTTTGTTGCGATCGTATTTGTGCGCCGACAGCATCTTGGGAAAATGGGGGAACGGGCTCCATTCGAAAGAGCAGGGTTGATCGACGCCCGATTGGGTGAGTGCCTTCTCGATGAGTGCTCGCGTCTTTTCCGGCTTGTGGTCGTCGTGGCCCGGCAAGATGACTGGCGTGACGCTGGTCCAGGCGTTCGCGGGTTGCGTGTAGAAGCGGGCGATATTGTCGTTGTGGACCCGGACGAGTGTCGGCGGATGCGAGAGATTGGTCTGGGCGGTGGGCTGAAGCTGTCTGCCCTCGAGCCGACGAGCGAGCTGACGCAGCAGAGCGCCGTCTCCCGGAGGGCCTGCGATCATCACCCGGCGCACCGAGGGGTCGGTATGGGCATGCCCGATGGACGGGAGAGGCAAGTAGGAGAACTGGCGATGCTCGCGAGCGCCGGGCCGAGCGTGACCGGCGACGTAGGTTTCCAGCCAGTCGTCATCGACCCCGGAGGGGGGGGTGAGACGCATCGCCTGGATTGCCAGATGGCGGAGCATTCCGGCGATGTGGATGAGGCGATTCTGAGGGTAAGTGAAAAAAGTTTCGTCGTCATTGCGGAGTTCGAAGACAGCGAACGGACGGGGCAGAGGGTCGGTGGTCCTGCGATAGTGCGTGACTCGAAACGCGGTCAGGGGTGGAACGGGGTGGAAGGATTCCTTGCCGCTTTCGTCTCGCTGGATTCGAGTGAGGAATGCCTGGTGTCTGGAGGTGAGAGCGTCCAGGGTGCCGACGATGGGGGCGCGAAGCGGTGTGCCACCAGGATCGCTGGTCGGGACCCAGCGCTCACCCGGCAATTCCGCGGCCTCCTGCTCAGAGAGAATCGACGCGTCGCCGGCCACCATGTCGATTCCCCAGCCGAGGTGAGTGACCGCCCGGGCAGCCGTACGGAGGACTTCGAGATGAGGAAAGACGCCCTCAGGAAGCGGAAAGAGGTAGTAAACCGCATCGCCGTATAGATGCCTGGTACGCACCAGTTTTTCGACTCGGAACTTCTCCACGCCCATTCCGATATCGCCACGAGCCCACGCGGCTGTCATCAAGTCGCCTGAGTTGTTCGGCACATACATTGGATAGCCGAGACACCTGACAGCGACTGGTGGGGTCACGACAGCGGGTTGAATCGATTCGAGCCATTGCAGCGCGGGAAGCGCGGATTCCTGAAACTGGCTATTGCGCCAGCGGCTTGCCGCAGCGGACACAACGGCTTGAAAGTAGCGGAGCGGCGACGGAGGCCATTCGGGCTGGCCGTCAGCACCTTGGCCGTGGAATTGGGGCACGGGGTCGAGAAAGCGGAGTGTCAGGCAGAGGAGGCCGCTCATGCGTTACCCTCCTGCGTTGCCGGCGCGGGTTCGGTCTGGGCGACAGACGTGGACTCGGCTTTCCGGGCGCTCTTTTTCCGTGTTGCCTTAACGTCGCCTTCGCCTGCGATATCTTTCTTGGCCAAGCTCGAATCGAATGTGACGTTCTTACCTTCGCCAACGCCGAACGCAATGGCCGCGGCGGTGGCATACCGCAAGGCATCCGCCGTCGTGAGTTGTAGGGGTTTGCGTTTGCCGTCGGAATGGACGAGAGTGAACTCGCGGTGCTTATTTTCGCACAGGACGAGATTGCAACCTTGGCGAAGGTATGTCGAGGCATGCGACGTGAGTGCGACCAGTGACAAACCGAGGATATACCGGCGCAGGGCCTGAGTTTTTGCCCCTTGGCCGTCAGCGGCTAGTAAACGCAACGCGGCGAGGCTGAGGGTTGCATCCCTACGGACGCCGCCTGTGGCGATCACCCCACCGTGGGTACCGGTCGCGGGAACGTGGACGAATCCGCGTTCCGCATAGGCATCTTTCGTCGCTTTGTCTGTAGTCTCTTCCAAGAGCTTCTCACCGATGTAATCCGTCGCGGGGTTGTACTGAGCTGAGCGTTTGAGTCGCTTGACATCGAACGCCCGGATCGTGGAGGCAATCAATCGGGGCAGTTTCGCTTGAGTATCCCGCGAATCCCAGACCCCGAACACGAGGGACGTGGGAGCGATCTTGGCCAGTGGTTCCGCGTTGCCTCTCAGAACGGCCTTGAAGGCGTCCTGTAAGTCCTTCTGAAGTGGCGTGCATCGGACGAGGGCGTCTCCGGCGCGGTGGCCCGCTTCCAGGATGCTCACCGACCGTTCGCCTGCCGTCACCCAGATTTGCGGCACGAGGTGGGCGAACGTTGATTTGGCGAACATCGGCTCGATGCGGTTTGCCTGGGAACCCACACTATCCACGAGGCAGACGTTCGTTTCTCCTTCAGGAGGGTCGATGTTGTACCCACCGGGGAATATCTTCTTGTCCTCCGCAGCGGCATACGTCGCGGGGAAGAACACGCCGTCCGGTCCTTCGACCGGTTCAAGAAACTCACGGATTACCAGCGCGGCGTAGCTGTCATCGGTCAGCCAGGGATCGAACTGCTCCAGGTCACTCATCGGAACCTCTGGTGAAAGAAATCGCCGGTAGGAAACTCTTCAGGTACTTCGTGCGGTACAAGAGCCGGAATTCGTATCGATTCGCGCCGTTGCTCGGCAACGCCCCGCAAGCGGCGGACATGGCCACTTGAGCGGGAAGCGGGCGATTCCACGCGACGTACAGGAACCGCCTTTCGTCTTTGATTTCTGCGGGGCGGAATCGCTGTAATCCGATGAACGCCAGCAGTTCGAGAGCTGGTCGTGCCGTCGATTCGATCCGAGTCAGAGCACTCGATGCGAGTGGATCGAAGCTGAACCCGACATCGATGGCGCCACCCATGCCACCGAGTGCTGAGTCGAAGTTGAACGGCAGGCCACATCCCGTTGCGGAGTGCGTCAAACACTCTGCCGGCCGCCGTATAGCGTCTTTCATAGCGTCTTTCATCGAGGTCGCGATCGTCAGTACCGATTGTCGACCCGCCCACGTTTTGAAGCGGCTCCCGCCAGCGTAGTCGTCGGCGAACCAATCGAGCGTGATGACAAACAGGCCTCTCAGGACGATGGGAGCCACACGACTCAATTCATCCAAAGTCTTGTATTCGTCGACGAGATCGTCACTCCTTCGCTTGGCCTCGGTCATCATCTTGAGTTCTGCGAAACGGGTGACTTGAGCCTCGGTCATCGTGTTTGTGAGATGACAACCGACCAGAGCGTCAAGTACCTGGCTCAGCGTACCGCCACACACGATACAGAACTCCCGCCCGCTCTCTGTGAACCACCCTTCTGCTCCCGGCCACAGCCGTTCCGCCAACTCCAGCACCCCGCAGCACGCGAAGAACTGTCCGGGGTTGGTCGGGTCGACGTTGATACGGATTGTCGGCTCGGGAGTCGTCATGATCGCTCCTCCCGAACGCTCGAAGGCATCGACGGACTCGCGCTGGCAGCCCAGTCGGCGGCGCGGAGGAGGGATTCGAGGTAAGCCAGGCCCCAGCGTCCGTACTTGCGCTGCAGGCGAGCAAAACGACGCGGGATCTCGATGGCCAGCTCCGTACAGACTTGATCGTCGCGCTCGGGGTCGAAGGCGTTTCCGGTTGGGAAATGCGGGCGAGCGAACCCATGGTGCGCGGCGATCAGATGAAGTACGAGGTCGCGCCCTTGCTCATCAAGTCGATTAACCTCGGCGAGGTGGGGCTGCGTGGGGTCCAGCACATCGAGCAGCGAACCAAACTCGTGGCGGTAGTATGGGCAAAGCTCGCGCTGTTTCCATGGCCCCCCCGTTGTCCGGGCCGTGCCGCTTTTGGCATGCCAGTCTGTTGGGTTCGGATTGCCGATCCCACGTTGCCAAACGTCGCGTTTCTTGCCCAAGTCGTGCAATTCGGCGGCGAGAATCAAGGCGTTTTGAAGATCGACCGGGAGGTTGAGGGCTTGGACGATGCGCCGGGTATTCGCAGTGACGTCGTCGGTGTGATGCTGCCAGCGGATTGGCTCCCGAGCGGCTCGGGAGCCGTCGGAGTCGCCGGACCTGGGTAGTTCAAACCAGTGCCAGTAGCGTTTCCGTTTGTCTTCCACCGGGCTCGATTCTTCGCTGTCGGGTCGGGTGTCGATCGTTCGTACCCAGCGCATGCCTGGAGGTACAGGTTCGTCGTCCCAGAGACGAATGCGACGCCGTATCGTTTGCTCCTTGTCCTGGAACCAGCGATCGGAGACGTCGTTCGCTGTGTCGGAGTCGCCGTCGAGAGAGCCATTCTTTAGCCCGCCGATTCTAGGCGGTAGGAGAAGGGTCACCGAGTTGATCGTGTTCTTGCCCTCGTCTATCAGTTGCCTGAGAGTTTTGACAACGACCTGGCCTTGTGAATTTAGGACCCAGACAGGCTCCGCCGAGTGAACCTCGGCTAGCTTCATTAAGTGCTTGAACACGCGGTCACTGCGGTCTCGCAGAAGTTCCTGAGGCTTGAGTGGATACTCGTCGAGCAAGTCCTCGGGAAGGTTTCTGGGTTGATGGCGACTGATCAGGTCGTTGGTTACCACCTCCACCTCATCACGCCAGGCGACATGGGTTTCCGGCGGCTGCCACTCACTGATGCCGTGCAGAAATGGCTCGACTGGCGGACGACCGGGAAGCTGGTCCCGAATCGTCGTGAGTGCCCAGGCGTCGAAGAGGATATCCGTGGCGGGAAGAATCGTGGGCGGCGGTGTGAAGGCGGCTTGCCGAGCATCCGCATTGAGGGCATCGAGTGCCGCCGGACTTGCGTCACCACCGACGAGATCGAGCAGTCCGAGCGTCCGTTGCCGCCGCAGATCGAGTTCGGTGAGCTTGCCATCCTTCCCAAACGAGGCAGGATGTATCACATGAACCTCGGTATCATCGCGATCACCGAATCGATTCACACGGCCAAATCGTTGCGCCATGCTCTCAAAGGTCGAGAGATCGCAGACCAGATGATCGGCGGATATGTTAACGCCGACCTCGCCGGCGCTGGTGCAAACAAGATAAACCGTTCCTTCGGCGGGGATCACGGCCTTGTCGCGATTCGATTCGGGTAGGAACCTTTGAAAAACCGGCGTCTTGACCAGTCCATCCCGCTCCAGGCCTCGCAGGGTTCCTGTTAGTCGCTCTGTCGAGTCATCGGGGAGCTTCCTCGACACCTTCTCGACATCCTCGAGCCCGCACACGAACACCAAGACGGCGCGGCCTGATGATTTGAACTTGAGAGCCTGCTTCGCAATCAGTTCAGCCAGACTTTCCGCGCCCTCATTTTCATGTAGGGAGAGCGCCTTCTTTGCCTCAACTCGTTTCATGACCACCGCGTTCGCACGATCAGACTCGGTGAGAGTGAAGGATCTCACCTGTCCCCCCTCCCAATTGGTTGTTCGTGATGTGGCCGTCAACTCCATCACACGCAGCTTAGGCCAGGGCAGTTGACCAGAGTGCTCATGTTTCTGTTGCTCCCTTTCGATTGCGAGTAGTAGGTGTTGAAACGCCGGCTCCAGATGTGCTTCGTCATGGACGAGCAAGGAGTCTTGCCCAAGAAATCCAGCGTGTAACGGTTTGGCCTTGAAACCGATTCCATACCCGCTAAAGAGGAGGCGACTGCCGATCAGATCAACGGTGCCGCAAATGACCGCTGGGCGCGAAGGGTCGGCCGACCACTCGCGATTGTCGGCGAACTGTCCGCGCAAGGTACTAATGGCGAGTTGTCGAAGCGGTTCCGGCGCACCCGGGAAGGTCGAGAGGTTCGCGCGCAGCTTCTCGACCTCGTCAGTCGTCTGATCCACAACCGTTCGGCGGTTTACGACATAGACCAGTCTACGAGGCATCGCCTCCGAGCGCTTCAGAAGCGCGGTCATCCAGACGGCGATGACGTTGGACTTGCCAAGACCTGTGGGCAGATTGAGAGAGCTGGGAAAGATTCCGCAGTCAAATTGGTCAAAGAGCGATTGCTGCCAAGGAAATGGATCTTTCCCAGTCAGACTTTGAAAAGTGGCCCGAAAGTCGAAGCTACTCATCAAGTTTGGCCCCGATCGAGGAGTCCATAGACGTTCATGAACGGTTCGCTTCACACCAGGACGGAACCATTTGAGAGTCAGCCCAGCGTAACGGTGCAGGACATGCACTGTCCCCAGTAAGGATCCCCTCATTGGATCCTAGAATGGCGAACTCCCTCTGCTAATCTCGGCCAAGAACTTTGAAGCAGGCTCCATCGGGATTCTCGGACCGCCACGGACCCTCGTCTCAGCCAAGCTTAACCCGAAACTGATCGCGATTCAAAGCTTGAGAACCTCCGTGTTGGTGCGAACAATCCCGGAACTAGGCAAGCGTCAGCGATGCCCAAGGGGGTTTCAGGACTCCCAACGGCCCCAAGGCCCACATGCCTTGGCAAGCGTACTCCTAATCCTCGATCTTAAGTCATCGGCCGGAACTCTCCATCTCGCGTTCAGCGATTCCAGACCGCCCGCTTCCAGAAAACCGCAAGTTTCTAAAATTTTCGCGCACGCGCGATGGCACACTCGGCCATGTAAGATCGAAAGCGCCCCCCTACACGCCCCCGAGTCAGGGCGCTTCGCCTCACTTCCCGCCCGACGAGGGTGTCTGCGCGGCCTTCTCGAAATCCCGATCAACGACCGGCCTGAGTGCGTCCGTCAAGTAGGCCGCCAGCGTCAGCCCGCGCAGCTCGGCGACGAACCTCGCCCGCGCCACGA
>JBGSYY010000443.1:0-1528 GCA_041750675.1 Isosphaeraceae bacterium
GCCGCCGACGGCACCGAAGGCGCGAGCGGGGCTATTGACGCCGCCGGGAATGACGCGGCTGGCGCGGACGAACGCCTCGTGGCTGAGTGGCAGGGAATAATCCGGCCGCGAGCGGGCAGGTGTGCTGGAATTGCTCATGGAAATATCATCGTCGTTGGGCGGGGCTTCGTCCATGTCGCGAGGCCGGTGATGAGGAGGGGATCCGGGCAGGATTCGCGAGAGCCATGACCATCGTACCGGGGTTGATCTGGCTTGCTCTGATTGTGCAATCGCCCAAGGCCAACGATCCGTATCCGGCGAAGCTGGAGGCGGCGGTCGGCTCGGGGCGGGTGCTGTTGCGGGCACCGGCGGGGATTCGCCGGATGACACTGCCGGCAGCGAGGAAGACGCTGAATTCGATGCTGGACCGGGCGGACCAGGAGGTTGTCGACCGGTTGGGGAGGTCGGGCTTGATCGTGATTGTGGCACCACGGATGAGTCGATTCACCGACCTGCCGGAACTGCGCGGGCTGGCGAGGCGGCGCAATGCGGTCGGTCAGCCCCTGGACCGAATCCGGGCGATTTTTCTCTCGCCCGATCCGCCCGAACGTCCCGAGCCTGTGGTGGCCGTGGGCGAGGAGGACATCTTGCGAATTCCACCGGCGGGTCCGAAGAGCCAGCTTAGGCACGAGCTGGCGCACGCCGTTTACTTTCACGGGCTGGATGACGCGGAGCGTGAACTATGGGTCGAAATCTACCATGCGGCGCGGCACGACGGGTTGTTCGGCAAGACCTATGCGGCGACGGATGTCGACGAGTTCTTTGCGGAGCTGACGTTGGCGTATTTCGACGTGGCACCGTATTTCTGCTCGCGCGAGCAATTGCGGCAAGTCGCGCCGGAGGCGTTCGCGTTTCTCGACCGCGTTTATGATCCGGCGAGAGAGGGGCCGCCAAAGCCATGGGTTCCCCGTTTGCCTGAGCCGGATCGCTTTTTGAAGAAGCTGAGCGGACTGCGATTCGAACGCTGGAACCTGTTGATCGCGTGATGATGCGAAGGGATCAGGATATCAGAATGCGGCGACCTGGCCCTGCTTTGGTGTTGCTCGGGGTTTGGGGATTATTCATCGTCTACGGGACGTTGATTCCCTTTGAGTTCTCGGCGACGGGGGCTGATGCGGCGGAGAAGCTGCGCGGGGCTTTGAATCGCACCGAGCCGCCGGGGCGGTTGGACGCCGTGGCGAATGTGCTGCTGTTTATTCCCTGGGGCTTGCTCTGGGGGGGCTGGGCGGTGGCGCGGGGGCTTGGGTTTGTGCGGGCGATCTTGGGCGCGACGGTGAGCGGATTGGTGCTGAGCCTGACTGTGGAGGCGGCGCAATTGTTTGCGCCGACTCGGGTCAGCTCGCATTATGATTTGATTACCAATACCGCAGGAGCGTTGCTGGGGGCCTTGGCGGGATGGCCCCTGGCCCGGTACGCGTGGCCGGCGATCGCGCCGCGGATTCGGAGTGAACTGCGCACGCGGCCCCTGACGGTGGCGGCGATGGTCGCG
>JBGSYY010000444.1:0-13785 GCA_041750675.1 Isosphaeraceae bacterium
GCTCGGAAGAAGCACAAGCCGCTCCGGCCCCAACCGGTGACGAGCCGCAGGCAGCCACCGAAGAGCCAGCGCCGACGGTTGACGAGGCCACACCTGCCCCGGTCGAGCCGCCCTCCGAAAGCTGACCTCGATCTCACCTCGATCGATTCCGCGATGGCCGGTCGCCGCAGGGGGGCCGAGCCGTCGCGGTGATCTACAGCTAGGCCCTCTAGGCCTGGGATCGAGACGGAGAGATCTGCTGGTTCAGGTCTGACGCGAGAACGGCGAATAGCCAAACCATCACAATCGCCCATTTACTGGATTGGGATAAGCCGCCCCACCGCAGCGCCGGCCGCGAGGTGCCGCCGACAGGGCCGCTCTGATCTCGATCGAGATCATCAATCAGACATGAAGTAATTCGCGGGACGAGGAGCTCGAGAGACATGGCCGAAATCACGGCAACGCAGGTGAATGAACTGAGGAAGGCGACCGGTCTGGGCCTGATGGAGTGCAAGACGCTCTTGAAGGAGGCCGGCGGGGAGATGGAGAGCGCCGTCAGGCTGGCCAAGGAGCGCGGGCTGAAGCATGCCGAAAAGCGGGCCGGGCGAGTTGCCAAGTCGGGCCGCGTTGAGGTCGCTCTCGGAGCGGATGGGTTGTCGGGGGCGATGGTTGAGCTGAACTGCGAGACGGACTTCGTCGCCCGCAATGACGACTTTCGCCAAATGAGCCGGGCACTGGCCGAGCACGTTTTGGCCCACGGCCTGAACGACACTGAGGCTACCCTCAAGTCGAGCCTTCAGGGCAAGACTGTGAGCGACAGCCTCACCGACCTGAACGCCCGCACCGGCGAGAAGGTCGGACTGGCTCGCGTCGCCTGCTTCAAGAGCGCTGGCCAGGTCGATTCTTACATTCACCACGACGGCATGAAGGCGGCCCTCATTCAGATGTCGGCCCCGTGCGCCCCCGCGCTGGTCAAGGACATCGCGATGCATATCGTCGCGACCCCGATCAAGCCGTTGGCCGTCCGCCGCGAGGAGATGCCGGCGAAGGCCGTCGAGGAGCAGCACGGGATCTACCTAGCCCAGATCGCTACTCAGATGGCGGACAAGCCCGAGCAGATCCGTGAGAAAATCGCCAGTGGTAAGATGGATGCCTGGTACAAGGAAACCGTCCTGCTGGAACAGGAATTCATCAAGGACCCTGGCAAGCGGATTCGCGACGTTCTCTCGGGCGTTAACAAGGATTTGACGGTTGCCGCGTTTGCTCGCTTCTTTGTCGGCGAAACCGCCGAGGCGACGGTCGAATCGGCCTAAGACTTTGCGAGATTCTCTCCTCAAGGAACCCTCCATTGGAGCGTCGGGGAAGCCAATTGTGCGGCCTTCCCGGCGCCTGATGCGAACACGGAAACACGAGCCGGTATGGAAAGCAATGCGCAGTTGGGGCCGCCGGTTTTCAAGCGTGTGATGCTCAAACTCTCGGGTGAGAGTTTCTGCCGTCCCGGTGAGGGCGGGCTGAGCGTCGAGGAGATCGCCGGTATCGCGCGGCAAACGGCCGATATCGCGCGTCAGGGCGTCGCCCTGGCGGTCGTGGTCGGCGGTGGCAACATTCTGCGGGGCAGCACGCTCTCTCGTGGACAAGATCTCATCAAGGAATCCACGGCGCATTACATGGGCATGATGGCGACCGTCATCAACGGCCTGGCGCTTCAAGACGCACTTGAGAGCGAAGGTGTCGAGACGCGGCTCATGACCAAGATCCATGTCAACGACGTGGCCGAGCCGTTCATCCGCCGCCGCGCTCTTCGTCACCTGGAGGCCGGCCGCATCGTGATCCTGGCCACGGGCACGGGTAGCCCGTTCGTCACGACCGACACCGCTGCCGCCGTGCTGGGCATGGAGCTGGGAGTCGACGTGCTGATGAAGGCCACGCGCGTTGACGGGGTTTATTCGGCCGACCCTGAGAAGAACCCCCATGCCGTACGCTACGAGAGCCTGACCTACGACCAGGTGCTTCGCGACGGCCTGAGGGTCATGGACATGACGGCCATCGGCATGTGTCTGGACAACAAACTGCCGATTCTGGTCTTCAACTTCAAGCGCGAAGGGAACATCGCGCGTGCGATCGCCGGCGAACCGATCGGTACGTGGGTGGGTGTCAATTCACGCCCGCTCGCTTCGCGGATGGTCTGAATGTCGGCGAGCGCGACACTTGCTCGCTCGTTGCCGTTCGCGTGATCGGGCCGGTAGGCTAATGTTATGGGTCACGGGCCGATTTGTCTCGTCAGGAAGGGTTAATACGCGATGAGCAGCTACGAAGAGATTTGCCTCGAAGCCGAAGAACGGATGGAAAAGTCCGTTCATCTCCTCGCCGACCAGCTCAAGGGTGTACGCACCGGCCGCGCGCATACCGGCCTGGTCGACTCGATCCGCGTCGAGTATTACGGCTCGCCGACGCCGCTCAAGCAGATGGCCCGGCTGAGCACACCGGAGCCGCAGCAGATTTTGATTCAGCCGTTCGATCAGACGGCGATCGGCGATATCGTCAAGGCGATCCAGACCAGCCCGCTGGGCCTCACGCCGATGTCGGATAACAAGGTAATTCGGCTCAACGTGCCCAGCCTCTCCGTGGAACAGCGTCGCAAGCTGGAAGCCCGCGTCAAGGAGTTGGCCGAGGAAGCGCGTGTCTCAATCCGCAACATCCGCCGTGACGCCAACAAGCAGTCCGATCAATCGATGACGGATAAGGAGATGACGGAAGACGAGGTCTCCAGGTGCAAGGATGAGATTCAATCGCTGACCAAGCAATACGAAGGCAAGGTCAACGAGACGGCCGAGAAGAAGGCCGCCGAGATCCTCGAACACTGATCTGATCTCCAGATTCAAGCGCCTGAGCTTCGGAATTTGACCGGGAGCCTGCCGAGGATGCTGACTCCGAAGCCGAGGGACGGACTGGTTCGCGAGGCACTCCGCCGGCTGCACGCCGACCGAACGCTGACGGACGATCTCGCCGAGTCGGCCCTGGGGGCCATACTCGACGGCCAGGGCGACGACATCGAAGTCGCCGCCTTTCTCTCGATCATCCAGGCGTACGGCCCCACGTCGGCGATCATGGCCGGCGCTGTGCGCGCCGTCCGGTCACGTATGCGACAGCTCGACGTCCCTGAGCGGCTCCGACCGCTGGTTGACACCTGCGGCACCGGTGGCGATGGGGCGAGCACGTTCAATATCTCGACGGCGGCGGCGATTGTCGTGGCGGCTTGCGGAGTTCGTGTGGCCAAGCACGGCAACCGCTCGGCCAGTGGACGCTCGGGCAGCTCAGACGTTCTCAACGAGATGGGTGTGGCCATCGAGGCCGCGCCGGAAGTGTTGGTGGAGTGCCTGGAAGCCGCCGGGATCGCCTACCTGCACGCTCCGGCCTTTCATCCGGCACTCAGGCGGCTTGGTCCCATTCGCGCCGGCCTTCCCTTCCCGACGTTGTTCAATCTGATCGGCCCGCTAGCCAATCCCGCGCGGCCCGAGTTTCAGGTCATCGGCTCGCCTGATCAGGCACGACGCGACTTGCTCGCCGCGACGCTGGTCAGTCTGGCTGACGGCACGCTGCAGAGAGCGATCCTGCTGACGAGCGATGACGGACTGGACGAGATCTCTCTCGATGCCACCTGTCGAGCCGTCCGGTTTGATGCGATGGGTTCTCTCACCGAGCAGGAATATCAACCGGAGAGCTTTGGGCTGAGTCGCGCTCCGCTCGCGGCGCTACGGGCCGATGGGCCGGTGGAAAGCGCTCGACTGATCCGTGCGATACTTGAAGGCCGACCTGGACCGCACAGAGCGATTGTGCTGGCCAATGCGGCGATAGCCCTGCACGTTGCCGGTCGGACCGACGACCTCAAGGAGGCGGTTCATCTTGCATCGCAGGCGATCGACTCAGGCGCGGCGAGCCAGACTCTGGCCGTTTGGGCGCGGGTCAGCCAGGGGTCGAGCCGGTCGTGAGAGCAAATCGATCTGTCCAGATCTGTTCATAAACGAGGTAGCCGCCGGGAACCAATCCCAACGAGCGATAGGCGGCCTGAGCCTGGAGATTTTCTTGCTCGACATAGAGCCGGAGACCGATCACGTCTGGCTGAGCTCTGGCTGCGGCCCGAATGTGCTCGAAAAGCCGGCGGAAAATCCCAAGACCCCGGTGTTCCTGGAGGACGTAAACGCTCTGGAACCACCAGACCCAACCATTGCGCCAGTCGCTCCATTCGCGTGTGGCCGCAGCCTGGCCGATGGCGTTCCCCTCAATACAGGCGATCCAATAGCGGAGCCGATCAGGTTCAGCAAGCGCGGCCTCGACGCCTCGGCGGAGGACTTGTGGAATAAGCGTCTTGTTTTCGGTTTCCAGGGCCAACCGCGCATTGAAGTCGGCCACGATCTCGAGATCATCGGGGCAAGCGTTTCGGATGGTGACGACGGGCCGTGCCGGCTTCGTCGAGTCGCTTGACGAGATCCTCACGGACGAGCACCTCGACGCAGGCGAGCGCGGCGGCTTGCTTCTTCGAGAATTCGCTTTTCGCTATCGGTCAAAGCGTCGCGACCCTCACGGGCGATTTTGGCCAGGATTTCGTCGAGCTGGGCTTCGAGCTGGTCCTCGCCGCGGGGCGCTGTGCCCGATTCGCGAGGCCCGCGTGCGATCTCGACCCGCGCGACATTGCTCGGTGTGCGCGGACGAACTGGTTCAGGACGCTCAGGAACGACAATTCGAAGCCGGGGGCGAAACCGCGGCATTGTAAACCGTTCGAGGCGGATTCCACTTTGCTTGTAGATCAGCCCGAGCAAGGCTCCGGAAAGGTGGGAAGCGAATGCCACATTTTCACCCGAAGCTCCCTGAAGCTGCTGGAGCAAGGCCAGGGCGTCGCTTCCCAGGAAGAGGACAAGAAACGCCCAAAGGGGCATCGGGATCACGAAGAAGAGCAAGATCTTGCGTTGTGGATAAAACAAGGTGATCACGACCGCAACTGCGGTCACGGCGCCAGAGGCACCGATCATGCGACCGCTTGTTCCCGGGATGAGTCGATCGACGACCGCCCAGGCAAGAGTGCTCACGACGGCGGCGGTGATGTAGAAGAGCGAGAACTCGCGCGATCCGAGCATCGCCTCCAGTTCACTGCCGAACCACCAGAGGAACAACATGTTCCAGACAAGGTGGAGCACATTCCCGGTCGAATGTAGAAACGGCGCGGTAAACGGCTGATAGATACGGAACTGTTCGAGAATCCCCGAACTGGTCGCGCCGAGATGCTCCTCCAGCCGCAGTGAGGGTGCGAGAACCTGGAGAAGGTAGACCGCGACGTTCAGGGCGATGAGCGTGCGCGTGGCGGGGGCCGGGCCGGAGAACCAGCGTAGTGCGCCGGAGGGGTCGCGGTAGTATTCGCGATCATAGATGCCCATCGGCGGCTCCCGCGGTCAACCCTAATGCCCGAGACAGTCTTCGCTCCGTCTGACCCGGTCGCACGGCGAAATGACTGAGATCATCATTGGCCCGACGGCCCACGGTGTCAACGTCTCCGGATGATCGGGACGGAAACGCATCAACGTCGAGGGCGTTCAATCATCAAGCAAGGCGCTCACAGCCTCGGGAACCGAGGCATAGATGGGCCAGATGGTGTCAAAACGCGTGATCTTCAGCAAGGCTCGGACATCGGTAGACGGCCCGGCGAGCGCCAGTGTGCCGCTCTTCTGAGAAATTTGCTTCCAGCATCGGATCAACAAAGCCAGGAACGCAGTGCCGAAGGCGGGCAAGTGGCTGAGGTCGATGGTGACCAGGGGCGAGGCAAGCTCCTGCAGCGGCTCGAGAATGATCATCGCCGCGCCATCGACGAGCGAAGAATCCATATTTCTCAGGACGGGCGAGGCCGTAACGACCAGAACCTCGCCGTGGCGTGCGATGGTGAACGCGTCTTCCGGGCCGGGCAATGACATCAGTCGATCGCTCAATCTCGTCGGTTTCGCCCGAATGGCGACGGCAAGGCCGAAAGAATGACGACCTCGCCGGGGAGGAGTGTACCACACCAATCGGCGAGGGTCGTCAAGGTATCGGTCGCGGGGGTCCGAACGGAAGCTCAGGCGGAGGGTCGATAATTGGCGAAAGCGCGGACGACCTCGTACAAATCGCGCGAGACCAGCACGGTGTCGTCGGCGAAATCTTCGAGCCAGGTGAAGTTGTCGCGGTGGGCCTGGGCCAGGAGTGGATAGAGATCGATGAGCCGAACCGTGACCGAAGGCGGGGCCGCCTCTTCGCGTTCTTCTTGCTCGGGCCTGGGAAATACACGCAGACGGGCTGTGGCCATCGGATCTCCTCCTCCTTGGATCCTTGCGGGGTCGGGACTGGCCGACCGAGTGTCGTGGCGCAGGTAGAACCAGCGTCCACGATGCGACAGTCCTTTTGGATCGGCATACCTAGCCGCCGATCTTTGGCGCTTTTGGGTCGTGCGCCGAATTCACAACGTCTTGCAAATTTATCGGCTACCTGAACCCCGCAGCTTGCGAAGACCCCGAGAAATTTCCTAAAATAGCATTTCTATTTTTCTCAGTTCACACCCGCTGCATACCAGCCTGAGACGAGGTAACGCGATCATGCCGCCCCGCCCGCTCGAAGGGATCGTTCCACCCGTCCCGACGCCGATGATGATGACGACCGAGGGTGTCGCTCAGGTAGATCTCGATGCTTTGGCCGATCTGGTCAATTTTCAGTTGAAGGCTGGCGTTCATGGCCTCTGGGTGCTGGGTACGACCGGTAAGTTCGACCTGTTGACCGACGACGCGCAACGGGCGATCGCCGAAACGGTCGCGCGGCAGGCTGGCGGGCGGGTGCCGCTGGTCCTGAACATCAGCGACCAGGGGACCTTGAGGACGCAAGCACGGGCCAGGCTGTTCAACGATCTGCCGTACGACTACTACGCAGCGCTTCCGCCCTGGTATCAGCGGATGACCGCAGCGGAGGTGGCCGACTACTTCCTCAGTCTGGCGGACACTCTCGACCGTCCGCTGGTGATCTATAACGCACCCTGGGTGAACAATTGCCTGACTTTCGAGCTGCTGAGGAAGTTGGCGGAGCATCCTCGGATCGTGGGCTGCAAGGATGTGACCGAGGATCTGGGCCGGGCCGAGCTGTGGGGACGCGGAGAACGCGAGGCACTTGAGTTCCGCTATTTGCATGGCTCGGACCAGATTGCGATCTCGACCGAGTTGGGTGCCGATGGGTTTGTCTCGGCACTCTCCAACGTAGTACCGGAACTTGCAGTGGCGATCTGGGATGCGGTGAAGGCCGGCGACGCGGCGCGAGCCGAGCGTCTCCAGACTCAGTTTTCGCGGCAGGGGATGGCGATGACTCTGGGCCCGATGCTGGCTTGCCTCGACGCCGCTGGTCGGCATCGGGGGCTGTTTCGAAGCATGTTGCCGCCCCCACTGAGGGCTCTTGATGATGCCACCGCCAGCCGGGTGATCGCGATTTTCGACCGAGGGGGATGGGTGCCGGAACGAAGCGTGCGGTCGGTTCTCCAGGCCGAGACCGTGTGAATGAGAGGGTGCCACGGGAATCGCTGCCGAGCCACCAAATCGGGGACGACACGATTTTGGGGTTTTGCTAAAGTCCCGCCCGCTGGTGACCGAAAGGCGTCGGTCGCACGAACCGGATGGCATTCTCAGGGAGGAGCGCGAGCATGGATGCGCGCGTCCTGCGTTGGGGTGGCTGGGTGTTGCTGGGGTTGCTGGTCCTGCCGGCGCGGAGCGTCGAGGCGGGACGGGCTCAGACCCGGAACTTCGTGGTTGAAGCGCCGACGCAGCCGGCGGCGGAGGCGGTAGCACGTCACGCCGAGACTGTTCGGGTCAGCATCGCCAAGGCGTGGCTGGGCCGTGAGCTTGCCGATTGGCCCGAGCCATGCCCGGTGCGGGTGAAGCTGACCGGCGGCGAGGCCGGCGGCGTCACCACTTTCGACTTCGGCGACGGCGACGTGACCCATCAGGAGATCACCGTCGAGGGACGGTTGGATCGCATCCTGGCGTCGGCCTTACCGCACGAGATCACGCACACGATCTTCGCCGCGCACTTCGGCGGGCCGATGCCGAGGTGGGCTGATGAAGGAGCCTCGTTGCTGAGCGAGGATGTGAAGGAGCTGGCGCTGCACGACCGGATCGTGATGGATCTGTTCAAGCGACGAGGCGAGTTGCCGCTGGGCCAGTTGTTTCGGGTTGCTGAGTATCCTGCCGACTTGATGGGTTTTTATGGACAGGGCTACTCGGTGGCGCGGTTTCTGATCGAGATTGGCGGGCGACCTCGGTTTCTCCAGTTTGTTCGGGAGGGCATGGATGGCGAGCGTTGGGACAACGCGGCGCGACGCCATTATGGATTGAGCAACTGCCGCGAGCTGGATCGCGCCTGGCGGGCCTGGCACAAGGTGACCCTGGCCTCGGGCCGACCGAGCACGCCGCCCTTGATTCTTCGGGCACAGTCGGATGATGGCCCGGAGCCTACGTTGCCGGTGCGGACATCCCAAGCGGAGCGAGGGATGACTGCGGCATCGCCGGGGCGACGTGAGGAACGTGAAGCCGAGGCGCGGCCGTCACTTCGCCGTTGAGAGGGTTCGGGGGGGGGATCGAGGTTGAGCTGGCCGGGCGACAAGACGCCGCGGCCAGCCCTGCCGATGGAGTTAGACGACGGGTGACGGAGACCTGAATCGAGATCGGATATCGAGCCTATTGGACATCACAGGGGCGGTGGTTTGAGGCGGGGCCGTCACACGGACGCGGCGCTCCTTCTGGATGGGATCGACACGATGGCTTCGGGCGGATCGTGCGTGGAACTGGTGAGCCGGTCCCGTCGGTGCGTTCGTTCGAAGGGGTGTGGCCTGGTTCCGCGACTGATGAATGAAGATGCTCACCGGGTCGGAGACGGCGAATTCGTTGATATCGAGGCGGAGAGTGCCGGTCGTGGCATCGATGTTCGCCTGCCCGACCTGGGCGAACGTGCCACCCGTCGGCGCGATGGTAGCGGTTCCGTTGGCGAGTGTTCCGTCGCGGGCGCTTTCATTGGCGGTTCCCCCGGAGATCGAACCGGTGAGATCGGGATTGGTGGCAAGACCGATGAACGGTTCAAGCCCGACGGTTCCGCCCAAAATCGCCAGCCAGCCGTTGACGGTCAGGTCGGCTTGGAGATTTGAGAGTGTACCGGGGTTGAGGGAGAGGGCCGCTTCGAGGTCGGAAATTGTGGTGCCGTCGACGGAGAGTGTTCCGGAGAGATTACGCAGTGTCGTCGGATCGATGGTCTGGGTTCCGGTGATTGTCCCCGTAGCCTGTTGCCGGACCACGATCGTGTTCATGTCCTTTCTGATCGTGCTAGGCAACTGAAATGTGGCTCGATAAAGACCGAGGAAGTTTGGGGTCGCGACCGCCAGCGGGGCCCCGCCGTTTAGAACCTGGCCATCGGCATCGAGGGCGAAGACCTCAACCTGGACGTTGAAGTTCGGGGCTGGGGGCTGGGCAGTGCCCGTTACCGTGATCTCGGTGGGTTGGATGATGGAAACGCCGCGTCCATGAAAAGGTCGGACGCGTGGGCGGTCGATCTGGACCTCGACGGTCGGCTTGCTGTTGAGAAGGACACTGAGCAAGGTGCGTGACTCGAGCGACTCCAACTGGACGGAGCCTCGTCGCCGTTTACGCGGTAGAGATCCATTCATGGATAGATTAGCTTTCGGAAAGCGGGAGAGTCCTGGATGTAGTGCCGAGTCGCTTCCGTGGACCCGAGACGGATCACTGTCGTCATCCGAAAGATCGGTTGAAAGATCGCGCATGAGGGAGAAAAAAACTAGAAATCTGCCCGTGACTTGACGACTGCCTAGCGGCAATCGCCATATTCCGCAGGGTCAGATTCGAAGCTGAGCCTCCGAGGCTGGCCGGGGGCAGAGGTTTGTCTTGATCGAGTGGCCGTGTCAGAATGAGGGAAATTCCGAACATCCGTTCCACGCCATGAACGACCCGATTTTCGCGCGGTCGCCACCAGGGAGCCAAAAGCCATGAGAGCCGCACGCCCGAATCGTCGAACGTTTCTGATGAACTCGGCCGCGACCGTCGCGGCGACCGGAGTCCTCTCGACGGGAGTGGCCCCTGCCTGGGCGGCTCATGCCGGGGGAGGGGATCGGATTCGGGTTGGTCTGGTGGGATGTGGCGGACGTGGCACGGGCGCGGCTGAGCAGGCACTGACGGGCGACTCCGGGACGGTGTTGGTCGCGATGGGTGACGCGTTCCGCGATCCGATCGAGACCAGCCTCTCCAGCCTGAAAGCGTCGGGCGTCGCGGAACGGGTTGAGGTGCCGGAGGATCAACGGTTCACGGGCTTCGACGCGTATAAGCAGGTGATCGATCTGGTGGACGTGGTGTTGCTCGCGACGCCGCCGGGCTTCCGCCCGATCCACTTCGCGCATGCCGTGGATAAGGGCAAGCACGCGTTCGTGGAGAAGCCGATGGCCGTCGATGGGCCGGGGCTGCGGACCTATATGGACGCGGCGCGGGCGTCGAAAGAGAAGGGGCTGTGCGTCGTCAATGGGTTCTGCTGGCGCTATAGCCTGCCCCGTCGCGAGACGATGCAGCGTGTATTCGACGGAGCGATTGGCGACATTCGGGCGATTGAGACGGTTTACAACAGCCAGGGTGTGTGGGAACCGCGACGGACACGCGAGCAGTGTGAGAGCGAGATGGAGTACCAGATGTGGAACTGGTATTACTGGGACTGGCTCAGCGGTGACCATATTGTCGAGCAGGCCGTGCATGCGATCGACACGATGGCCTGGGCGACGGGCGACATCTTGCCCGAGAAGTGCTGGGGCGTGGGCGGAAGGCAGGCTCGGACTGATGCCAAGTATGGAAACATCTACGACCACTTCTCGCTGGTGTACGAGTATCCCACCGGCGTGCGTGGCTACCACCAGTGCCGGCACTGGCCGAACACGCCGACTCATGTGAAGGATTACATCCTGGGGGCGAAGGGCAACGCGGATGTTTTCGGGACGAAAATTAGCGGCGAGAACGCCTGGCGATATCGAGGTGAGACGAACAACATGTATCAGACCGAGCATGACGAGATGTATACGTCGATTCGCTCGGGCAAGTTGATCAACAACGCGGAGCAGGCGGGGATCTCGACGCTGCTGGCGATCATGGGCCGGACGGCGGCGTACACAGGTCAGGAAGTGACGCCGCAGAGTGTTCTGGAATCGCAGGAATCGCTTGTGCCCACGACCTTTGAATGGGGTGATGCGCCCAGGCGTCCCGTTCCGGTGCCCGGTGTGACCCGGCAGTCGTGAGAACGCGTCAGTATCAACATTCGTCTGATTAGTCCCCAGGAGCGCATGCGCATGAGCAACAGGATCGCAACAACTTTGCGGCGGGTTTGGTTTTTGGTTGCGCTCGCTGGACTGTGGGCGGGGTTGCCCTGGGCGGTCTCCGCCCAGGAGGCTCCGTCGCCGTCCGGGGGGGACTGGATCGATTTGACTGATGATGCTGATCTGGCGGCCTGGAAAACACCACA
Organism: Isosphaeraceae bacterium; assembly: GCA_041750675.1. Lineage (GTDB taxonomy): Bacteria > Planctomycetota > Planctomycetia > Isosphaerales > Isosphaeraceae > BPJS01. The sequence goes on from JBGSYY010000444.1 coordinate 11,539, forward strand.
CGGGGAGTGGGAACGCGTTGCCTCGGTGGCGCTTCGACCGGACAACGACCGCTTTCTCGCGGCTGAGTCGGGCGGCGGTCCTGTTCTTTACAACGGTGCGCGGGGGCGCACACCGAACTTGAATACGCGCGAGTGGTTCGGCGATGTGGAGTTGCATGCCGAGTTCCTGGTACCGCGCGGATCGAACTCGGGCATCAAGTTCGAGGGGCTGTATGAGATTCAAATCGCCGACAGCCATGGGAAGGCGACAGCGACGGCCAGCGACTGCGGCGGGATCTACCCCCGAGCTGAGTTGCTTCCAAAGTATCATCATATCGACGAAGGCTACCCGCCGAGGCAAAACGCATGTGCCGAGCCAGGCCAATGGCAGACACTGGAGGCCGTGTTTTACGCTCCACGCTTCGACGAGACCGGTAAGAAGACCCGATCCGCCCGATTCGAGCGCGTTGTGCTCAACGGCAAGGTGATCCACGAGGGCCAGGAGTTGCCGTGTCCCACCGGCCATGCGTGGCATCGTGCGGAGGTTCCGGAAGGGCCGATCTTGCTGCAAGGCGATCATGGCCCGGTCGCGTTTCGACAGATTCGCGTTCGGCGAATCGCGGGTGAGCAGCAGATCGCAGCGGCCCACCAGGAGCATGGCAAGGGAGCCGACAAGAGCCTGAACAAGTCGTTCGAGGACCCGGACCTGAAGGTGGACGACTTCGTTCAGCGGTTTGAGAACGAAGATCGCGATATTTATCGAAATCGGCGTGCGATTCTGGAGCGGGTGGATCTGAAGCAGGGCGACTCGGTCGCGGACATCGGCGCGGGGACGGGCTTGTTCACACGTTTGTTCGCGGAGAAGGTCGGAGGCCAGGGAACGGTCTACGCGGTGGACATTGCCAAGCCGTTCCTGGATCGAATCGCCGCTGACGCCGAGGTGAACGGGACGAGCCAGATCAAGACGGTGCTCGGTGGTCAGGATTCGACCAACCTGACGCCCGGTTCGATTGACGCGGCATTCCTGTGCGATACGTATCACCATTTCGAGCGGCCGGAGCCGATGCTGAAGTCGATTCATGCTGCGTTGAGGCCTGGCGGGCGGCTGGTGATTGTCGAATTCGACCGTCGCGAAGGGGTTTCGACTGAGTTTATCCTGAATCACATCCGGGCGAGCCAGGCGGATTTCAAGGCGGAGATTGCCGCTATGGGATTCGAGGAGATTGTCGGAGGCGACCCGCCGCCTTTGAAGGAGAACTTCCTCGCGGTGTTTCGCAAGGTCGAGCGGCCGGAGGCGGTGGACCGTGAGGGGCGATGAGTGAGCCTGCCCTGGCCGAGGAGGCCGTAGGGCTGCGCCGGGGGTTCGGCGTGGCGACGGCCAGTTTCGTTGTGATCGCGAGCATGGTTGGCACGGGAGTGCTGACCACGTCCGGCTACACGATGCTGGCGGTCGGGTCGAACCAGGTCATGCTCTGGCTTTGGGTCGTGGGGGGCGCGCTGGCGATTTGTGGCGCGTTGAGCATTGCAGAGCTTTCGGCGATGCTGCCGCAATCGGGCGGCGACTACGTCTTTTTGAAGACGGCCTACGGACCATTATTCGGGTTTCTCTCGGGCTGGGTTTCGTTCCTCATTGGGTTCGGTGGGCCGATTGCCACTTCGGCCTTCGGGGCGGCACGATATCTTCTCGCGCCGATGCGTCTTGAGCCAGCGACGGCTTACTGGGCGAATCTGACGATGGCATCGGGCGCGATTGTTGTGTTCGCGATCTTGCATGCGGTCGGACAATCGCACTCGGCGCGGGTGCAGGGCGTGGTGACGGTTGTCAAGTTGGCGATATTGACGGCTCTGGGAATCGCCGGGGTGGCGGCGGGCTGGGGGCGATGGTCGAACGTTTTGGATGCGCCGGAATGGTCGCCGGGCCTGGTGCCGGCGATGCTCTTCTCGCTTGTTTATATCTCGTACGCTTATACCGGATGGAACGCGGCCGGGTATCTGGCGGGCGAGGTGACGAATCCGCAACGCGACTTACCGCGCTCGATCGCGATCGGCACGGCGACGGTGATGGGTCTCTATCTCGTTTTGAACTTGTTTTATGCCCTGGCCTTGGGGATCAGCGATGTGAAGGACATCGCCGCCGTTGGAGGGGACAACGCCTTGGCTCCTATTGCCGAACTGGCGGCATCGCGCGTTTTTGGAAAGGGAATTGGAGATATTCTCTCGGTTGCGGTCGGGCTGACGTTGTTCGCGTCGTTGAGTGCGTTTGTGATG
>JBGSYY010000445.1:0-2588 GCA_041750675.1 Isosphaeraceae bacterium
GCCGAGAAGCTGGCGGCTGACATCGCGGCTGAGGTCGGTCTCGGCGTTGGAGCGGGTGACGATCAGGCCGGCGGCGAGCGAGGTGAGAAACGCGGGGACCTGGCTGACCAGGCCGTCGCCGATGGTTAGCTTGGTGAAGACACCGAGCGCTTCGCTCAACTCCATGCCCTGGACGATGACGCCCATGTAGAGGCCGCCCAGGATGTTGACGATGGTGATGACCATGCCGGCAAGCGCATCGCCGCGGACGTATTTCCCCGCACCGTCCATCGCGCCGAAAAAGTCGGCCTGGCGATAGACGTCCTCGCGGCGTTTTGAAGCTTCGGCCTGTTCGATCAGACCGGCGTGGAGGTCGGCGTCGATGGCCATCTGTCGGCCGGGAAGGCCGTCGAGCATGAACCGGGCGGCGACCTCGCTGATGCGGGTCGAGCCTTTGGTGATCACGACGAACTGAATGACGATGATGATGGCGAACATGACGACGCCGACCAGAATCTGATCGCCGGCGACGAACTCGCCAAACGCCCGGATGACGCCGCCCGCGGCGTCGAGGCCGTTGTTACCGGCCTGGGTCAAGATGAGTCGCGTACTGGCGACGTTGAGGACCAGCCGGGTGAAGGTTGTGGTCAGGAGGATCGTGGGAAACGTGCTGAACTCGATCGGTGAGCGGATGGAGAGAACGGTGAGCAGCACGAGCACGGCGAGCGTGATGTTGGCGGCGAGCAGGAGGTCGAGCAGCGGGGCCGGCAGCGGCACCAGCAGGACGAGCAGCGCGGCAATGATCGTGACCGGAAGCAACGCGCCGGCGAGGCGATGACGGGCGCGAGAGCCAGGCGTGTCGAGCGGCATCCGTTCCTCTCTCGCGTCGCGGGGGATTGGTCTCCCCGCGCTTCGGGACGAGCCACGAACCGGATCCGGCGGGCGTCCCTGCCCCCCGGAGGCCGGCCGTGTCGATACCGAAAGCGGCTGCCTTCCTCCGAGCGTCCCTGCCCGTCGGGCAACTTCCTTCCGGCGGCACACCGAACGATTGCGCGGCAAGATCGCAGGCTGCGTGGCTCAAGGGTGTGAAATCGACGACCCCGCCGCCGCCCGATCGGTGTGCGAGGGGAACCATACTGGGGCGGGGCGGGGGTGTCCAGAGGAATCGAGAGGGGGAAGTAGGGTCGGGTGCGGTCATGGAATCTGGTCGGATGAGGGGAACCTCCTCGGTACGAGCCCCAAGCGTGAGCGCGGGGATCTTCCTATCGTTCAACACGTCGCTGACGCTTCCGGCTCGTATCGAGGAGGTTTTCCAACCCGCGGCTGATCGGATCTCACGACCGGAAATAATTCCCGCACCCAGTAGGGTCTTGGCTCAAGTGCGAGAGTCGTTGTGCACTGGAACTCGTGGGCGTCGAAGTTGGTCAGATCAATTCTGGGTTTTGCTTCCCGTGTCGATCCCCAGCAGCCCGCTGGGGGGTTCTACGGTACTAATCATAGGCCGCTTGGGGAGGGCAGTCCGCCGAGCTTGGGGGTTGGTCAGAGTGGAACTCGGCCGTGAACACTTGGTGAGAACGGAAGGTAAACCGTCGTGGCTGATGCGGTGATGATTGGCGGCGCGAACGGGGCAGGGAAGACGACCTTCGCACGGCAGATGGTCCCGACCCTCTATCCTGGGTCTGTCTTCCTCAATGCCGACGAAATCCAGACCGAGGGAGCCGCCTTCGTTCATCCTGTCGCCGCCGGCCGCGAGTTGCTCCGGCGCTTTGTCATCGGAAGACTACGCGGTTCAGCGTGTGGCCGCTCGCGTCGTGGCGGGTGGCCATTCGGTGCCCGAGGTTGACATCAGACGGCGATTTCACCGAGGCAAGGCGCTATTCCATCGCGTCTACCAGCCCATCGTGGACGAGTGGTATCATTGGAAAAGTGACGACGGAGGACTCAGCCTTGTCCAGCACAGCGAAAGGTGATTCCATGTCATCGAAGCTTGAAGCCCTTTTGGAGGCGGCTCGGCGGGCGAACTGGGACGTACTGCGAGGGCCTCGGCACCTCCGCTCGGGAAGGTTCCGTCCGCAGAGTGCGGCTGACGGCACGGAACAAAAGGGGCCTGAACGCGAGGCGACGGCCCAACAAGGTGTGGGGACGGACGAGGTTTCGCCCCGTCGCTGAACGCCAGGAGGTGCCAAAGGCATAGTGCGGGGTGGGGAGCGACGTTTGCCGTCGAACGGTCGTCCCTCAGATCGCGCGCGCGGATGTTTCAGGACGTTTCACGTGAAACATTCGTGTGTGTGCAAAAGATTGTGTGATAACGGCATGTTGACGTTCAGATCATCATTCGTGGATGAGGGGCATTCCGCGATTCGGTCGCCGGTTGGCGAGAATGACGGAGCCGCACGTCACGGGATCCCAGCCTTCGCTGGGACGACTTTCGGGGTTAGGGGAAGACTCCAACTCGCGATTGGTGCCGGCGAGGCGTTCTAGACATCGCAGGTCGAGATGGGCGAGGCGAGCGAGATCGGGTCTTTCTGGGTCGCCAGTGATTTGCGGGCGAAGGCGATGAGGGTGCGGGGGGTGAGCGCGGGGCCGGGGTAGGCGGCGAGGCCGATGGC
>JBGSYY010000446.1:0-1781 GCA_041750675.1 Isosphaeraceae bacterium
TGGGGAGCGTGGGGGGCGTGGTGGTTGGCGCGGGTATTGGGGGTGTCGCGGGTGGGGGCGATGCTCGCGGGGATCGCGTGGTCGGGGTCTGGGTTTCAACTGATTCATCTGAGCCACCAGTGGGCATACACGGTGGGGAGCTGGATGCCCTGGGCGTGGGGTTTGGCGTGGCGGGTGTCGCGTGGGGTTGATGGGTGGCGGGGGGCGCTGGGGTTGGCGTGCGTGCTGGCGGTGCAGGTGTTGCCGGGGCATTTTCAGATGGCGTTCATCACGCAGGTGACGGTGCTGGTGATTGGGGTGATGGCAGTGGTTGGGGAACGGGGTTGGTGGCGTCGGGTGATGGGTTTGCTGTTGGCGTTGGGGCTGATGTTTCCGATGGCGGCTTGTCAGCTCTGGCCCACATGGGAACTGGCGCGGCGGGCGGAGATGGATCGGACTTATGAGTATTTGTCGGGATTTGCGGCCCATTGGGTTCATCTGGCGACGTATGTCGCACCGGGGTTGTTCCACTGGTCGCCGTTGTGGCGGCCGATCGCATGGGATCCGTTGCGGACATCGCCCGAGGAGCATCTGGGGTATATCGGGCTGGTGCCGTTGGCTTTGGCGGTGGTGGCCGCATGGGTCGGATGGCGACGAGATCGCGGCACGCGTGCCCTGTTGCTTGTCGCGGGAGTGAGTCTTTTTCTGAGTCTTGGGCCGAACGTGCCGGGATTCTCGGAGTTGATTCGTTTGCCGGGGTTCTCGTTTTTTCGTGCCCCGGCGCGTTGGGGGGCCGCGACGATGCTGGCAGGGGCGGTGCTGGCAGGGATTGGTGTCGACCGGATCGTCCGAGAGGCGCGGAGCCGGTGGACCTTTCTGTTCGTTTCGCTAGCCGCGCTCGTGATTCCATTCCTCGTGATCGGGGTGGTGGAATTCTGCCTGGCGTTGACGAGCAGTCGCCCGCCCGAGTGGGCTACCGAGGTTCTGCGTTGGATCAACATCATCGCGCCGCTTCCCGAGGGAACGGGGCTGGGAGACACGATGGCCTGGGCTCGGCGTCAGACCAATAACCCGATCGTCGAGACGGCGTTGCTGCGCAAGGGTCTGAATCCGGTGGCGACGTTCGCCGGGACGCGAGGCGCGATCTACGTTGAGGCCATGATCGAATCGGCGATCGTCGCGGTGTTGATGATGGGGATGGTGGGGTATGCGCGGCGCGGTGGTCGTCGGGTTTTCGCCGGGTGCCTGCTTGCGCTCACGGTTGTCGATCTTGGCCTTGTCGGAAGGCATCGACAGATCGAGGACGCGCCGCTTCGTCCGCTGACGGAGCAGAGTCCGGTGCTGGCGCGGCTGGGTGAGCTGACGCGCGAGACGGGTGGTCGGACGCTTGATGGATTGGGGAATCTGGGCATGGTCGCCGGGGCATCGCCCGTGATGTCGTATCGGACTCTCGATATCGAGGCGGATCGCGGCCTCCACCTCGACCTCCAAGGGCAGAATCGGATGAGGAATCCGGGAGTACTTAACGGTCGGGAAGGGATTCCAACCGTCCTGATTTTTGACTTCGCGGATGTGAGACATCTGGTCGATCAACCTGGCCGTAATGGGTATGGGCTCAACCTTGGGACCAACGAGGAGGTCGCCACTCGCGAGCGTCTCGAAGATCCCGCGCTCACGTCGTGGCTGTATGGGAAGCGGGCCTTGGCGGGAAGCTACGCAGTCGATCCTGGCTTCCTCATCAGGGTGACACGACAGCCTTCGTCCCGGGCTCTGCTTGGTGACAGCGATGTGGGACGTGAGAT
>JBGSYY010000447.1:0-4400 GCA_041750675.1 Isosphaeraceae bacterium
GGGTGTTGCTGGGCGTGAAGGTGACCGTCGGCGTGTTGGTCCGCGTCGCGGTGTTGGTGGCGGTGCCGGTGGAGGTGGAGCTGCGCGTCGCGCTCGGGGTCGCGGTCGCCGTCGCGGTGAAGATCGAGGTGCGGGTGAAGGTCTGGGTCGCCGTCGGCGTTCGCGTCGGAGACGCATTGCTCACGTTGACGACGACGCCATTGGGATACGGACTCTCATCGGGATCGTTGGACTCGACGAGTAACCGCGTCGAGCTGAGTCCCGCAGGTGCCAGCGCGAAGTTCACCGTCACGGTCACGAACTGCGACTCGCCCGGCGCCAGCATGAACGGGGCCGTCGGACTCCAACTGATCCACGGTGCGCTGGCCTCGGGCGTGATGCCGGTGACGGTCAGATCCCCGGAGCCATCATTGATCACCTGGAACCCACTGCCGCCCGTGCCGTTGGCGGAATAGCTGAAGGTCATCGTCGGACCGGCATTGCTGATCGCGTAGATCCGATTGCCACTGTTGACAACGGTGCCGTTCTGGTACCCGTCCGTGTTCGGCATCGTGTCGTGGCCGATCTCGGTCACGCCCGAGCCTTGGTAGACGTCACCTACATCGCCGCGGTTGTTGCCCCGTTCCATGTTGAACATTCCGTCAGCCTGGAGCAGGGCCACCTGGTAGTGTTGATTGTTACCCGGCCAACCAGCCTGCCCCGGATAGCCTTCATCGGTGTTGCCACTCTTGTTTTCGTCGATGTGCCAGATCGCCAGACCACCCTGGGGCATGGTGCTCTCGAATCCGAAGGGCTGCCGATTCTCGACCAGCAGATATTCTCCGCTCGGGTACCCGTTGGTGATCTTGAAGGCCGCAGCGCTGGTCTCGGCTTGCGGCAACGAATAGCTCCCCGCGGCGCTCAGAACCGTGGGCGTCACCCAGCCCAGGTGGGTCTTCGACCAGGCCGAGAGATGCGGCGGGTTCCATTGGGTGGAGGTGAAGCCCCAACTGTTGGCCATCAGACAATAGGAGCCGATGCCTTCACCGCCGCCGTTGGTGTCGTACAGATCGGGAAGGCCGAAGAAATGGCCCGACTCGTGACAGATGACGCCGATCCGGCCGGGTTCGCTACCGGAGATGCTCCAGAGCCCCGGATTGATGTGATAGTCCCGCACCTGCACGCCTTCCGCCGAGGTCCACGTGGGAATCTGCCAACGATGCGACCAGATGCGATTGGTATAGCTGACGCCATCTGCGTCCGTTCCGCCCCATTCGGCGCCATAGCCGGAGTGGACGAAGGCGATTGCGTCGACGAAAGCGTCGCCATCGGCGTCGAACTGGCTGAAGTCGATCAAGCCGTCGACGGCATCGAGGGCATTCCGAATGGCCTCGTGAACTTTGATGTCGAGGCCGCTGTTGCCGTTCGCGTAGTATTGTTCCGTGTGGGGCAACGTCACCCACCCGAAGACGGTCGAGTCGAGCAGCATCGCACCGTAGGAGTTCTCCTCGAAGTAGTCCCGCACACTGCCCGTCGGCGCGAGCGTAGGATCCCCACCGGCGGCGTTGAAGATGGTGTTGAAGTTGGCTTGGGACGGCAGTGGGCGGCCGGTGTGATTGGCAAATCGCATCAGGATCACGACGTTCTTGACGGTGCCAACAGGGGGCACGGCCGAGGACGGTTCTGCAGGTGCCGCCGCCAACCGCTCGGCGCGCATCTGTCCGAGGACATCGGGGCGTGGCAGAATTCCCTGCCGCAAGCCGGCGCGGGACGGGTCCGATCGGCCGACAATCAACCCGGTGGGCGTCAGTCGACCGGCGTTGTCCAGTTGGGCGTAGACGAACGTGCTCCCGTCTCGCAGCACTGTATAGCCCGAGTCGTCCTCCAGCCAATGGAAGTCGACTCCACCGCGAATGTACAGCTCGATGGGTGTGCCGTCCGGCTGCCACTCGCGGATTGGGTGGGGACTGGCGCTCATCCCCACGAGGCGGGGAGGCCTCGGTGAAGGGGATCCCTCGAGCAACGGCGGCGGGTTGCCCGCGCTCTCGAACGACACGATGAGCGGCTCGACGCGAATGTCCGGCGGGCCGCCGTTCATGCTCCAGTTCAACCGAATGAAGCCCGACGCCCCGTTGTATCCGTCGACCGCGATGCTGTAGGTCGTTCCGGCAAGCGCCGCGAAGGTGATCTGGCTCTGCACACCCTCGCCGCCGTCGTCATCGCTTGCGACCTGCGTCAGACCACCCAAGCTCGAGCCGGTATAGGCGGCCAACAACGTATCGAAGTCGCTGCCGTTGGTGTCGAACGTCACCATGCCACTGACGGGGGCGGCCCATCGCCACCACACCGACCTGCCGCCGGCGCTGTAGTGGTCCGGCTCGCCGGCCTCCTTGGTGGCGCCTTCGTTGCTGCCCGTCGTGGCGCCGCTGGCATTGCTCACAACGACCGCGTTGGCAAAACTGTCGTTCGGAGCGGTGCCGGTAATCTGGACCTGCTGGCGGCTGAAGGCAAAGTTGTTGCTGAAGGGGAAAGATGACTGCCCGGCGCCCGCGTCATCGCGGATGAACGCGCCGACATAGTAACTTCCCGGCTGCACCCCTGGGGGCACCGTCAGGACCGCCTGGACCGTACTCGGCGTAAAGTAGGTGAACGGAGGTAACGATGGATAGGTGGTAGCGCCGAGATAGTAATACGTCGACGACGTGTAGTTGCGGGCGGAGGCGAGATACCACTCGACCCGCGGTGCGGCGATCGTGGTGGTGCCGACATTCTCGATGTGGAAGTTGCTGACGACGAGAGTTCCTCCTGCGGCCACGCTGGATGAGATGATTGCGTCGGTGACGCTCTGGTAGCCCGACGCATAGTACAGATAAGCGGCCAGGTCCGTCAGGCCGACCGCGTTTCCCGGATACTCGGCGCGGACGCCAGCTGCATCATCCGTATAGGGAATGCCAAAGGCGCGAAATGGCGCCGGCATGTAGTTCATCACCGACAGAAAGTCGAAGTTGTGCTCCAGCCCGTGCATGTGACCCAACTCATGAAGCATGACGTGACGAAAGCCCTGAGCATAGCTCCCGCTGTAGACCCACTCATCGTCCAGCGTGAACGAGAAGGCGGGATTGAGCGCGATGTCGGCCTCGATGATCCACCCGCCGCCGTCATAGCGAAGAATCGTCACGCCGATGGTGGACGCGTCCCACCCGAAGCCATAGACGTTCTGAAGGTCGTTCGACGACGGCCAGCCAGCCAGGTCAAAGCGCCCATTTGGCCAGCCGTACGTGCCGGTCGGCGTCGTATAGACGCGGAACACCTCCGAGGCGTAGTAGTTCCACTTGGACATCTGGTACTGGTCTTCCGGCATCCATGGTGTGAAACTGGATGGGAAGCTGTTGACGATGATCGGCAGGTGCGCCTGATGGTTCGAGGAGAACCTCTGCGGTCCCTCGTCCTGGTGCGTCGCGGCCTCGCCCCAACCCTCGATGAGCGGGGGGCCTGAAACCGGGAGCCTCGGCTCGTTCGCGCCCGAGCCGGACGACGCCGCGGGCGCACTGCCAAGGCCGTCGATCGACGAGGCAGCTCCCACCGGTTCCGGGTTCAGTTGAATGGGTTCGATCACGCGAAGGTCATTGGCCGCGGCGGGGGGCGACACTTCTGAAGGTGCGGACTTGATCGATGCCACGCTGGAGCGGAGCCAGTCGGCGAATGCGTCCAGATCGATCTCGGGTTCGACTCCCGTCTGATCGAGGCCGACCGCGCTGCGCGCCGCCGCTGCGATGTCCCGGCGCCGCGCAGCTTCCCCTGAGGCGTTCAGTGCCAGCGACTCGCCGGTGTGCTCGCACACCGTACTCGGCTCTCCCGGATTCTTCGAGGAGACACTGAAAAGGCCTTGATTGAAACCGACAACCGGGGTGAAGCCGGTGGCCTGCCAGCCGGCACGGAGCATGACGACCAGGCGTTCACCCACGATCGGTGCGCGCAGGTCGCTGATGGTCTGCGTCTCCCCATCGAGGGTGCCGCCCCAATACGACAGCACCACCGATGTGCCGAATCCGTCTCCGTCCTGGCCCGCGTAGAGGACATCCTCGACGGCAAGGGTATAGTCCGTGACCATCCAGCGACGGGTCGAATCTCCCCAACGTGTGCGCTCGCCGATGACGGTGCCGACGACGATGGCTTCCGCCTGGCGCACGGTTTCGTTCAGGCTGAGGGGTACGACCTCGGTGGCTACGGCCATGCTGGCGCAGAGCTCGCCCGCCAGCACGACGAGAGAAGCCGCCGCCAAGCGACTTCGATCCGAGTGGGGAGCGAGACAAACTTGCAATTGGCATTGAGATACTGAGGGCGACATCACGTTAGCAATTGGGGGATTCCCCTATCGGCGGGTGCGATGCGCGAGGCCGCGCGGCTCGGGCTCGGCATCA
>JBGSYY010000448.1:0-3276 GCA_041750675.1 Isosphaeraceae bacterium
TTCGACAACGCCCGCGTCCATTCCCTGGAGCCGAACCCGGTCGCCCAGCGCCAGGCCGCCGATGCGTACGAAGTCCGCGCGCGCCTCGAAAGTCGGCTTCCAGTGCCAGTGACGCTGAGCGACCAGAACCGCGCCCCATACGGCGGCAATCACAAAGAGCAGCACGCCGGCGGCGTTGAGCAAGGCACGTCGGGTCGAGATCTCACGCATCGCGGCGGCATCCCTGTCTCAAAAGTCGCGTCGGTTGTCGAATTGAGAGTGCCACTAGATCGTAAGACCCAACGCATCAACGATTCCCTGAATCCAGGGCACGATCAGCACGTTGGCGAAAAAGACCGCCAACGTCGCCAGCACCACGCCTCGTGTCGCCGCGTGGCCCACGTCCTCGGTCGAGCGCCCGGATCGCAGGCCCACCCAGCAGCCGATCACGCCGATCAGAAACCCGAACAGCCCGGGCTTTAATGTGGCAGGAATCACATCGCGAAGCCAGAGAAAATCGAGCGACTTGATCGCATACGCCTGCGGCGTCAACGCGCCGGCCATGTTCTCGGCCATCATCCCGCCGAACAGGGCCATGGTATCCATCAGCAGTGTCAAAAGCGGCAGGGCAAGCACGCAGGCCAGAACACGCGGAGCGAACAACGACTCGATCGGCGGCGAGCCCAGTACAATCTGAGCGTCGAGCTGCTCCGTCAGATTCATCGAACCCACCTCCGCCGCCAGCCCCGCCCCCATCCGGCTGGCGACCAGCACCGAGGCAAGCAGCGGGCCTGTCTCCACCACCACCGCAAACGCCAGCATTCCCGGCAACGCGTCCTGCATCCCATTCGCGACAAGCTGGCGGCGACTCTGAAACCAAGTCACCACCCCGACGCTGAACCCGGCCGTCGCCACGATCGGCACACTGCCCCAGGCCACCCGCTCAAATTGACGCACCAGCTCGCTACCCCGCCGCAGCACCACGGCGGGAAACGCCGCCAGCACGCGCAGCGCGAAATCCAGAAATCGGCCCAGAGTCGCCAGCCATTCGCGCAACGAGCTATCTCCCATGAATAATTACGCGCTTATTCTGACCGCTCCACCCGCTGCCGCCAAGCAAGTAGCGTGTGTCACTGGGCGAAAGCCCACGCAACTTAATCCCCTTCCCACGTTAGATTCCCAGGATTCGGTCCGAAGGTTTCGACATCTCGGGTACTCTGTCCACGTCATTCGGTTACAATTTATTTGGATTCCGCGAAATGCAGTGGGAGTGAAGCGCCGGGCGGGTCGAGTTCTTTTCGCAAGGGAGAAATCAGCCCATGACCCGACGTAAGCTCGTCATGGCCCTCCCCGCGCTGGTGGTCGCCGCCGCTTTGGTGGGGGCCGCACGCTCCGGGGATGAGGTCAAATCGGGCCTGTCGATTGGCGAATTCGCACCGCCCTTCGATGTGCTCGATATCACCGGCCCGAACAAGGGCAACACGCTCTGCTATCGCTGACAATACGGAAGCAGCCCGGTCGTCTGCGTGTTCACGCGCAAGGCGTCAGGGCCCTTGGCCAGTTTGGTCAAGGCCGTCGACAAGAAGATTGCAGAGCATGACGGACTGAAGGCGTTCGTCGTCGTCCTCACTGACGACGGCGACTCGACCAGCGACGCCCTCAAGGGCATCGCGAACGATCAATCCATCAAAAACGTACCGCTGACCCTGGTCGAGAGTTTGTCCGGTCCCCCGGCATACAAGATTGCTCGGGACGCGGAAGTGACCGTGCTCTTGTGGCGCGGTTCCGAGGTGAAGGCCAACCATGCCTTTGCCAAAGGAGCCTTGGACGACGCCGGCATCGACGCTGTCCTGGCCGACCTTCCGAAGATCCTGGATAAGTAAGTAGCCGATCGAGGTATGCCACGGCCTCTCCGGGTAATTGTGCTCTCGGAGAGCTTTACGAACGCACCAGCCGGCCCGCTTTCTGGCGCTTTCTCGACTCGTTTCGCGGAATCCAAGTAAGCCCTGAGCAACCCAACGGCCCGGAGCCTTTCGCTCGCATCGCGAGCAGAGGTTCCGGGCCGCGTCGTTCAATAACGCCGCCGTGTCGAAAAAGTTGGCCGATCGCCGTCGTTCCAGCCGGCCGGCTTGCGCAGCCCGCGCACATAGTCGCGCATCGAAATCCCAATCGCGATTCCACAAAGCGCCCCACCCGCATGGGCCAGATAGGCGACCCCACCCGTATTGCCCAGCGAGCCCAGCGAGCCAATCCCGCTGATCACCTGGAGAAACACCCACAACCCGATCGTCAACACGGCCGGCACTTCCATCACCATGTAACCGAAGAGTACCCGCACCCGGTTCATCGGGAACCAGACGAGGTACGCCCCCATCACCCCGGCGATCGCACCGGAGGCCCCCAGCGTCGGTATCATCGAGTTCGGGCTGGCGATAATCTGCACTGCGCTGGCCACCAAACCGCACGCCAGATAGACCAGCACGAATTTGAAATGGCCCAGCACCTCCTCGACGTTATCTCCGAAAATCCACAAATAGAGCATGTTCCCCGCCAGGTGCATGAATCCGCCATGCATGAACATGGCCGAGAACAAGGTGAGCCAGATCGGGGTGGGACCGGGGCCTTGGGGAATCGTCTCCGACCGCGATCGTTGAACGCCACCCGGCGCCAGGATTTCCCCGTCGTCGACCCCGGCCGTCACCGAAAGCTCGAACGGCACCTGAATGTCCGTGAAATGCGTGATCTCGTAGGGGGTCGCCGCGTACGAAGTCGTAAACTGTTCGCCACGCTGCATTTGCACAAGGAACATCAGGATATTGAGCGCGATCAGGATGTACGTCGCAAACGGTGTGATCAGCGTGCCCTCGCGGTCGCCGAGCGGCATCACCATGAGTGGGCGTCCTTCATCGAGAAAGTGGGGAGAGAGCGCAAGGTTGAGTGGAGATCGAGGCTCATCCCGGACGGTTCGGTAAAACAGGCAGTCGCGCCGACCACTCAGTCAAGGCTTGCCGCGTCGATGTGCTGAGCGTCAAACCCTGCGCGTGGGCATCACGTCGGCGGGCTTCCCACACATCAGGGAGAATCACGCGCGGGTCCTCGGCATGATCGGAGGCGCATGCCTGACGCCGTTCCTGCCGGCTGGAAAGCGACTCCATCGCCGGCACGGCAACGGCCTGGATCAGCCAGTCGCCCGCCGGTAGCAGGAGTGACCAGGGGTGGCCCGGGGTCGGTCCCTCGTGGCCGTCCATCGTCGCCGACACCACGACGGCCGGCGGCCCGCCTCCACTGGGCATCGCG
>JBGSYY010000449.1:0-1714 GCA_041750675.1 Isosphaeraceae bacterium
GCCTTCGCCCGCCGCAACCGCGACTACAGCTACCGGCTGCCCAAGCGTGCCGTCCGCGCCGCCATCCGCATGGCCGTGCTGTCCAAGTTCCTCGACAACCAGGCGATCATCATCGACGGCCTCGTCAACTCCTCGCCCGACGCCAAGCCCCGAACCAAGGACGTCGCCCTGGTCCTGAAGTCGCTCGTCCGACCCGACCTCGACGCCGCCAACGGCTCGCTCAGCCCCGCCCAGGGCGAATCCAAGGCCCAGGCCGCCCGCCGCGCCCTGGCCTCCGGCTCCATGCTCATCGGCCTGGCTCAGCCCGACACCACCTTCTACCTCAGCGCTCGCAACCTCGAAGGCGTCATGATCGCCCCGGTCTCCGAGTTCAACACCCTCGACGTCCTCAAACAACACTACCTCATACTGACCCGCGAGGCCCTGACCGCTCTCAAGGAGCGCGCCCAGCAACCCCTCAAGCCGCGCACCCGGCTCGACGCCGCGGCCAACGACTGAACCCGACCCGACCCGACTCCGAAAGCGATCCCCACACTCCAGAAAAACGCCGGCTCCCCACCCTTCACACACGCTTGAGAATCACGCTCAACCGCGAGCGTAAGCGATCGAAGGTCGCCGGCTTAGCGAGGCTTGTTCGACGATGGTTACGCTCCGACGCCCGCCGCAATACACGAGACCCGGCCCGCCGCTGGAGCCCTACCAGGTCATCCTTCGGCCCCTGATCACCGAAAAAGGCACCCACCTCGCCAACCCCCCCGAACGGCCCGACCCCGAAGATTCCAGCCGCACCCGGCCCCGCCGCCCGGCCTACACCTTCGAGGTCAACCCGCTCGCCACCAAGACCGAAATCAAGCGGGCCGTCGAAACCCTCTTCAACGTGAAGGTCCACGACGTCCGCACCCAGAACCGCAAGGGCAAGGCCCGCCGGTTCAAAATGAAGATGGGCCGGCTGCGAAGCTGGAAAAAGGCGATCGTCGCGCTCGACCCCGAATACCGCATCGACTTCGCCTGAACACCCCCCGCAACCCACGACCCAACCGCCCAATTCCCCAGAGCCAAATCCCTACCGCCCGCAAGCCACACTCGGGCCGATTGATAGAGGACGACCAAGACCATGGGCATCCGCATTTACAAGCCGACAAGCCCTGGCCGTCGCGACGCGTCGGTCAGCGACTTCTCCGAGCTGACCGACAAAAACAAGAAACCCGAGAAGAGCCTCACCGTCCCACTCAAGAAAAAGGGCGGCCGCAACTTCCAGGGCGTCATCACCGTTCGCCATCGCGGCGGCGGCCACAAGCGGATGTACCGCCTGATCGACTTCAAGCGCAACGACCACGACGGCCAGGTCGCCGAGGTCACCCACATCGAATACGACCCCAACCGCTCCTCGCGTATCGCCCTGATCCGCTACGAGGACGGCACCACGCGCTACATCATCGCCCCCGACGGCCTCAAGGCCGGCATGTCCGTCCAGAGCGGCCCCGACGCCGAGCCTAAAGTCGGCAACTGCCTGCCCCTCAGCCGCATTCCCACCGGCCTCGATATCCACAACATCGAGATGCAGCCCGGCGGTGGTGCCAAGCTCTGCCGCTCCGCCGGAACCCACGCCGTGCTCACCGCACGCGAGGGCACCTGGGCCCAGATTACCCTCCCCTCGGGCGAGGTTCGCCGCATCCCCGCCGCCTGCCGCGCCACGGTCGGCGTCGTCGGTAAT
>JBGSYY010000450.1:0-9129 GCA_041750675.1 Isosphaeraceae bacterium
CCCATGCCGCCACCGCCGAACTGGCCGGTCGCGCCTGAGGCAATCAAGCCCGGCGGGAGGACAACCCGCAGCGACCGATCGGTGCGATTAGTTACATGGACCATCATCCGCCCATCACCCAGACCCTCGGCGCTCGCGGCGATCTCGCCGCTCCGCATTCCGTCCAACAATCCAACGGTCACCGGGGCATTTGCGGTCCCAGCGTCCTTTGACTTCGCGGATCCGTCGTCGCCGTGGACCGAACCAAGAACGCCGCCCAACATGGCGGCCGACGCGAGTGAGCAATTCAGGAATCGACGCATGGCTAGTTCACCCTCTGCAATTTGCATGGAAGAGAAAGCAGCTCAAACCCTACCGAGCCGCGGTCACGTCACTTCAAAGACAAGGAAGTTTTTCGTAGCGAAACGAACGGAAATCGATCAAAAGGCGCAGATCACTTCTGCGAAACTCGTCTCGCGACTGTAGTCACACTTACGTAAACGCCGAGACTGCCTCCCTTATTCACGTATTTCTCGGGCAGTATCGGCATCGATAAGTTGCAGTTGGCTCAAAACGACCACCCGCTCGTTCACACAAAGTCACGTCTCCACGAGCACTCCCGCTCACACCCCTCTCGCCTACCTGAATTTTCCCGAAAATGCCTACTTCCGTAGCTATCAGTCCATCCCACCCGATTCATGCAATCATCACATAACTGATTACCTCTGTGATCATGATCTCAGATGGCCGATTCCAGCCAGGTCGATTCGTGAGTATCCCACGACGCGATCCGACAAAAAAAACCAACTTAGCCGCTTGACGACCTGCTCCGAGCCCGTATATTGGACCTTCGTCGAGGGGGGGGTGGTATCCTGACCGTTCTGGTCGATCACCTCCCCTCGTCACTCCTCTCGCCGTCTTTCCGGCGTCGGCGTTCCCACGCGGTTTTCCGCACTTCGCCTGCGTCCACTCTTCTTGCAATTCCCCCAGAAAAACAGGTCCGAAGTCCGGTGGACAGGGATTGTCCATGCCGGCACTCGGCCCATTCGGTTCGAGCCTCGGGCTTGTGCCTACGTGGCACTCCGGGCCCTCGAACCAGACCGGCCCACTCCGTGAATCGCCCAGGCAAGATGCCAGGCATCATGGCGTGGTCCGGTTTTATTTGGCCACAAGATAGACGCCTTTTCTGGCGTTCACGTGACGCTTCCCACGGTCGACTGGCGAACCGCCTCGTACCCCGCCACAGCCACAGCGCACGCCAGATTCAAGCACCGCGCCGGTGCTTCAATCGGAATCTTCACCGCACGCTCCCCCGCGGCTTCGATCCATCGAGCCGAAAGCCCACGACCCTCGCTTCCGAAGATCAGTGCATCCCCCGCCCGGTAGCCCGCGTCGAAATAGCTTCGCTTCGCCCGTGTGCTGAACAGCCATTGGCGGGCTGTCCCCAGTCCGGCCTGGGCCTCCTCGATCGAATCCACCAACCGAAGATCGAGCGCCTCCCAGTAATCCAAGCCCGCCCGACGACGGTGCCTCGAATCCAGATGAAACCCAAGTGGGCGAACCAGCCAGAGCCGCGCCCCAAGCGCCACACAGGTCCGACCAATCGCACCCGTATTCGCCGCAATTTCCGGCTCGACCAGAACAATGTGCAGTCGCGGACGCAACTCCAAATCCGGCACGCTCTGGCTAGATTCCGCCAACTCGGAAATCCTCAAATCAACGAGGATGCAGCGGCCGACGATTGGGTGATCCCGAGGCCCCTCCCGCCGACTGCATCTCCGACAGCACCTGCAACGACCGCTTCGGGTTCGCTGTGTGAAAAATCCCCAGCGAGCGCCCCGGCGCAGTCGATCCCGAGACGTACGCATACTCAATATTGATATGCTCGTTCGCCAGTCGTTCGAGCAGCTTCGTCAACGCCCCGGGACGATTCTCCATCTCCACCGCCAGAACGTCGACGACCTCATTCTCCGTGCCTAGCCCTGTAAGAAGCTGTCGAGCCAGTTCCACCTGGTCGACAACAAGTCGGAGCACGCTTCGCTCGCCCGCATCGATCACCGAAAATGCACGAATGTTCACCTTCTCATGAGCCAACGCGGCACAAATCTTCGCCAGCCGCCCAGGCTTGTTTTCCAACCGTGCCGTGATCTCGCGTACAAATTCCATCGCGATCTCCTTCCCGGAACCAGAAGGGTCCGACTCGCACACTCCCGCCCGCAACCAAACTTACATCGAAGCAATCGTACAACCACGCCGCCCGCAAAAATCAGTCGGGCACGGTCGTTCGACTCCCTCCTCCCCCGGCCCCGCCTCCAGATGCAGGCGCGGCAGCCCTGGGACCACGAGGCGACGCCCCAGGTGCGTTTGGCGGGGCCATCGGCGGCGCTCCCCCCGCAACCGCGTTGTTCGCACCGCCATTCCCCATCGGCAGCGGCCCCAGCGAACCATTCGGAGCCTGCGCCAGCCCGTTCAAGATCGTCGACAGCGTGTTCAGATCGAAGAACGCCTCACGCATTACCAGGTGAACCCCCCCTGCATCCACACTCACCGCGCTCGCCCCGGGGAACAAATACTTCCGGATCTCCGCCGGAGTCGGCGTCTTCTCCGTCGGGATCACAATCTGAACCAACGGCACCTGCGCGGGCGCTGCCATCCCCGGCATCCCACGACTCACCAACGCGGCCGCCGCCTTGTTGATCGCCATCGGCAAATCCGCGATCGCCATCGGCAGCGAGTCCCTCGGATCACTCACCTGCAAGTAGACCAGATCGCCCGGTAGACCGGCCATCGCCTTCGCGAAATCGGCTGGCGGCGTCCAGGCCGCATCCGTCGTTTCTTCCTGCTTCACCGCCTCTGCGGCCAGATCCGGGGCCGTCGCAATCACCAGATGCCGCTCGCCGAGCGCTACCGTCGGCTTCGCGTTCAGGATCGCCGAAAACTGCGCAGGCATGTTCAACTGATAGGTCACAGGCTTCGTCGAGGTCATCTTGAATTCAAACCCCTGCGTTGGTTTCGCACGAGTCGACGACGCAGCCGCTCCGCCCGATCCCGAGCCACCTCTCCCCGCTCGTCCACTGCCGCCTCGCCCTGCTCCGGCCGGCTCATTAGCATCCGCATCCGCCGCCGGCGCCATCTTCGCCAGTTGCTTGTTTGCGAAGCTCATCAATTGAGTGATCGACTTGTTGATTGCCTTCTGATCCTTCACGTCAATCAGAATCGCCAACCGCGGAAGCTGGAAATTGGCCAGTGGATTCAACGCATTCAATGCGGCCAATCCTTCTCGCTTCTTGGGAAAACTGTAGGTCACAATCTTCGGACCCAAATGGACCAGAACATCCTCGCGAAGATTCAATCGCGTCGTCCTCTTGAACGACGCCTCCAGCCCCGCGAAAGTCTCCGCCACGTCGCCGGTCCCCTGCTGTTCGCTCAACACTTCCGTCAGCTTCGTAAGCGTCTCGTTCAAATCCACCGAGAGAACCGACACCCCCTCGACACCCTCGGGAATCGCCGGCAGCGTGCTGGCCGCGAACACCGGCTGCTCCATCAACCGGAGCATCCCCTTCCGCGGTGCGGGCGCTTCCACGTTCACCACCGTACGCATCGCGTCACCGTCCGCGCCCCACTGAAATTCCAACGCGTCCACACCATCCAAACCGGCTTGCGCCGCCTGCGGTGGCAATGGCGGCGCTGCGGCGATATCCAGGAACCCCCACGCCAACGGACGCCGCTCCCCCGACCCCGCCGCCAGCCCATTACGCCGATCATGCGTCGTCACGTTCGCCGCCGTTCCCTCAAGCGCTCCAATCACCGCATCCACATGCGCAGGCGGCATCACCATCACGATGTCCCGGCGATCCTCAACCCACCACGCCATCGGCTTACCGTTCGACGCCAGGGGCGTCACCGCCACTCGTCGCCCTCCCGGCTTCTCCAATACCTCCGGCTTTGCATCCGACTTCATCTGATCAAACACCTGCCGCGCGAACATCTCTTTCACGCCGTCCGTGAACGCGTCGCGAAACACCAATACCATCCCGCCTTGATCCGGATTCGCCTTGTCTGCATGAATCGCAAGGATCATCCCACGTCGCATCAGGTGGCGGAGCATCGCCACCTCCTCGGCACTGGTCACTCGCGTTGGCCCCATCGCCGCCGTCAACTGACCATGAAGCTGAAGCAGTAGCTCGTCAATCATCTCACCCGTCTTAGTCTCATCCAGAATCTTCGCCGCCGCGGTCGCCTTCCACGCATCGAGATACGCGTCAATCCCCGGAAACTCAAACAGCAAGACCAGCTTCTCCGCCTGGGCATATCGAGCCAATCCATCCGCATCGGGCGTCGGAAGCTCAGGTGCGGGCGGGATCACCACCGCCGGCGCAGCCACCGCCGGAGCGACTGCTTCCTGTTGACTCCCTTGCCCCCCCGGACTTCCCCCCGCCGGTGCCGCCGCCTGAGGCCGCTGTGCCCAGCAGGGCGTCCCCATCAAACTCACCAACACCCAGAATCCCCAGCCCCACCGCCGCAGGCGTATTGTGCGATTCACGGTGCGTCCCTCTCGATGGCCATCTCGCTCAGGATCGAATCGTTTCAAAATGGCTGCTCACGCGCCACAAGCCTCGACGCTCTCGGCCGATCTCTCACCACTCAGCACGCTCAGCCCATTCCCTCGGATGGTAAGCCCCAGGAATCCCCGCGCCAACCAGCCATCGCTCCCAGTTGGCATCAACACTCCAGCCCCAGGAGACCCCCGCCGGCCACTCCAATTCCAGACCTTCCACCATCGCCTCAGCCCTTTTTCATGGACGCATTTGCCCGTACTTCGTACGATTTCCATGCCCGGATCGTATCCCAAATGAGATGAGGTCATCGTTGGCCAAGCAGCGAAAAATCCGCGTCGAGTTCCGCAAGAATCGCCAAAAACGAACCCGCGAAAACAACCTCACACGCGGCTACGACCAGGGCGATACCTCCGACACCCACGACGCCGCCGCCGCCGGCGAACGCGTCCGCGCCAAAGGTGACATCTCGCGCCGTCGCACCATCGTCTCCGATCAGGCCGAAAACGTCTCAACCAACGCCGACGACTCCCCCGCCTCCCTCATCGCCGTCGATCTCGCCGAGTGCCTCCCCGGCCGCGTCATCAAGGTTCACGGCCTCGAGTCCATCGTCGAGGCCGACGACGGCCGACGTCTCCGCTGCGGGGTCCGCCGCATCCTGAAAACGCTCTCGATCGACCAACGCCACGTCATCGCCGCCGGCGATCGCGTCTGGTTCCGCCCCGGCGGCGGTGATCAGGGGACCATCGAAAAAGTTGAAAACCGCCGCGGCACCATCACTCGCGGCTACCGCCGCGCCCGTCACACTCTCGCTGCCAACGTCGACCAGATCCTCATCGTCTCCGCCTTCGAACAGCCCGGACTCAAGCTCCCCCTCATCGACCGCTACCTCATCTCCGCCGAAACCGGCGATGTCCGTCCGATCATCGTCCTCAACAAGGCCGACCTCGCCCAGCCCGCCCAGTACCAATGGGTCGTCGGCCTCTATACCCAGATCGGCTACGAGGTCCTCGTCACCTCCATCCAGACCGGACAGGGCCTACCCCGCCTCCGCGAGTTACTTTCCAACGGCTGCTCCGGCCTCTCCGGCCAGAGCGGCGTCGGCAAAAGCTCGCTCCTGAACGCCATCCAGCCCGGCCTCAAGCTCCGCGTCGGCGAGGTCTCCGACTGGACCTGGAAAGGCAAGCACACCACCACCACCGCCGAACTGATCCACCTCGACGCCGGCGGCTACGTCGTCGACACCCCCGGCCTCCGTCAGTTCGAGCTATGGGGCGT
The DNA here is from genome assembly GCA_041750675.1 of Isosphaeraceae bacterium. Classification (GTDB taxonomy): domain Bacteria; phylum Planctomycetota; class Planctomycetia; order Isosphaerales; family Isosphaeraceae; genus BPJS01. The sequence goes on from JBGSYY010000450.1 coordinate 5,814, forward strand.
CGTCCCCGCCGAACTGGAAGGCTTCTTCCCCGAATTCCGCCCATACCTCCCCCAGTGCCGCTTTCCCGATTGCTCCCACACCCACGAACACGACTGCGCCATCAAAGCCGCCATCCGCTGGGACCAAATTCACCTCAGCCGCTACGAAAGCTATCTCAAGCTCTACTACCAAAAACCTCTCGAAGACGCCTGAACCACCCAGCCGCCTTACCCCCCTCCAACAAAGTCCACCCGTCCCTTCCGTAAACACTCCGTCAACAGCGCCTTGCCCCGCTCCGGCATCTCCGTCGCCTGCACGCGACGGACTACCTCCTCAATCGGATATTCGATCCGCTTCAACTCCACCTCGCCATTGTCGATCACCGCGTACGCCGCCCTCGGATCGCCGTCCCGAGGCAGCCCGACGCTTCCCGGATTCAGCACCAACGTCGATCCCACCCGCAATTGATACTGCTGATGCGTGTGACCGACACACACAATGTCGGCCTCAATTCCCTCCAGCCGACGCGCCCATGCCTCCGGGTCCGGTAGCAAATACTCATCCAACGGGTCGCGTGGCGTCCCGTGAACCAGATAGAGCCGACGATCGTCCACCACCAGCCTCCGCGTCAACGGAAGCTGCACCAGATATCGCCGCTGCTCCGCGTTGAGCGCCGGCCACTGATACGGCCGGCTTACCCTCGTCAGGTACCGGAATCCGTTATCCCCCGTCACCGGCACGCTCTGCGCCACCCCATGATCGTGATTTCCCCGGATCGCGTGCTGCACGTGATCCATCGACCACTGCACGCACGGCCCCGGGTCCGGCCCATAATCGACCAGATCCCCGATGCACAAGCAAAGATCATGCGGCTCGTCGATCGCCGCCAATGCCGCATAATTCGAATGAATATCCGAAACCACCAGGATGCGCACCGAGCCACCCCGTCAATGCTAAGACCAACTCACAAACCCACCACACGGAGTCGCGGCCAAATCATACGCAACACCCCCCGCCCCCGGACACCCATCACGGCCCGTAAAACCGCTTCGACCCGAACCTCCCAGGCCCCTCTCCTCTCAAAAAAAAGTCGATCTCCCTGGTAACGATGGCAAGATGGATAAGTCATACTGGCATCATTCGTGCCAGGTTCGCGGCATCGCACCCGGATACATGCACCCATGAACTTCCTGCGCAGACTGCTTCCGCAAAGCATCGCGGGCCGGCTAATGATGTGGTTCCTCCTGCTTGCCATGATTCCCAGCATCGCGCTGGTGGTCTTGCAATATGTTTTCGCCAAGCAGGGCTACGAGGATTTCATCAACAAAAACCTAAGCTCCCTTGTGAAAAACCGGATCGACCAGGTCGCAAACGTCGCAAATAGCACACTTCGCGAGAACGAGCTTCTCGCCAGGACTCCCCTCCTTCTCAAATCCATGGAAGAGTTTGAGGCGCTCGAACTAGGCTCCCCGGAGGCGACAAGCCGGCAAGCCCTCATCGAACGCCTCGACCAAACGGTCGCTGGGTACCAGAAAACGCTCGGCTTCCCCAACTTCTACCTGACCTCGCCCAAGGGCAAGGTGCTCTATCGCTTTCGTCCCGGATTCGAGATCGGCCAGAACCTGATCGAGGGACCTGTCGGCTCGACCAGCCTCGGCGAGGCTCTCAAAAAATGTCTCTTGCAGGAAGCCGGAACGATCGCCGGGCCCGATTTCTATCCCAGCCTCGGAGGCGACCAGTTCCGCTTTTTCACCACGCAGACCATCGTGGCCGACGGCAAGACAATCGGGCTTGTGGTGATGGAGCGAAGCAACGCCAAGCTGCTCGATCTCTTCTCCGATTACACCGGCCTCGGCAACACCGGTGAATCCAAGCTCTGCCGGCTCTTCGGCAAGCAATTCGTGGTTCTCAATCAGCTCCGTGACGACCCCGCCTGGCAACTCAAAAGCAAGCGACTCGAACTCGGCTCCAATCTCGCCTCGGCCATCCAACTGGCCGTCCAGAAAAAAGAGGGCGTGGGCCCGGGGACGGACTGGCGCGGGTTGCCCGTATTGGCCGCGTGGGGTTACGAGCCAACCCTGGATGTCGGCATTGTCGCCAAGCTCGACCAGGGCGAAGCGTACGCTCAGCTCGATAGCCTGAGGAACACCAGCTTGCTGCTCCTTCTGGGCACGCTCGCTCTCACGATCCTGCTTGCAACCGTCGTCGCCCGTTCCTTCTCTCGTCCGATCGGAAAGGCCGCCGAAGCCGCCAAGCTCGTCGCCGCCGGCGACCTCAGCGAGACCGTCAAGAAACTCGTCACCGAACACCCGGCATCCGGCGAGATCGGGCTGCTCCAGTCATCCGTCGGCGAGATGACCGACGACCTCCGCGACCTCATCAAGCACATCCAGCAGTCGATCGTCACTGTCATGTCCACTTCCAATGAGATCGCCGCGGTCGCTCGCCAGCAAGAAAAGACCGTCCAGGAACACGGCAGCTCCACCATGGAGGTCGCCGCGGCCGTCAACCAGATCTCCGCCACCAGCCAGGAACTGCTCCGCACCATGGGCGGCGTTCAGAGTTCCATCATGCAGGCCGGCGACCTCGCCACCGGCGGCCAGTCCGCGCTCACCGGCATGCACCACGCCATGAACGGCCTCGCCGAATCCACCGGCTCGATCAGCTCGCGGCTCTCCGTCATCAGCGAGCGCGCCAACAACATTAACCTCGCCGTCACCACCATCACCAAGGTGGCCGACCAGACCAACCTGCTCTCCATCAACGCCGCCATCGAGGCCGAGAAAGCCGGCGAGGCCGGCCGCGGCTTCCTCGTGGTCGCTCGCGAAATCCGCCGCCTCGCCGACCAGACCGCAGCCGCCACCCTGGAAATCGAACGTATCGTCAAGGAAATGCAGCAAAGTGTCACCGCCGGCGTCATGGAAATGGACAAGTTCAACGAACAGGTCCGCCGCGGTGTCGACGAGGTCGGCAGCATCGAATCCCAGCTCGGCGACGTCATCCACGCCGTCCAGGACTTGCTCCCCCGCTTCCAGCAAGTCAACGACGGCATGTCCGCCCAGTCCCAGGGCGCGGAACAAATCCGCGAGGCCATGACCCACCTCAGCGAGGGTGCCTCCCAGACGAGTGAGTCCATCCGCGAGTTCCACAAGGCAACCGAACACCTCCGCGAGTCGATCGACGGACTCAAGACCGACGTCTCCAAGTTCCGCACCTGATCCACCCCTCACCCAATCGACCACCACTCCATTTGCGCGGATGGCTGCCACGTCCTCACTCGACGACGACGACTCCCCAGTCGTTTCGTCACCAGTCCACTCTACTAATCGTGGACTG
>JBGSYY010000451.1:0-3837 GCA_041750675.1 Isosphaeraceae bacterium
GGCCACCCCGCCCAGGGCGCACGCGCCGCGACCGTGATCGCCCCAAGTTCGGCCGACGCCGACGCCCTCGCCACCATCGCCACGCTGCTTACACCCGCCGACACCCTTGCCCTCGTCGCCACGCTGACTGGTGTCGAATGCCTCATCATCGCCGAGAACGGCGCAATCCTTCGCAGCCCCGGCTGGTTCGCCTTCGAGAGACGGATCGCACTCGATCCGCCTCCACTCGACGAACCTTTCGAGCTCTTGATCCACTTCGAGATCGATCGTCCCAACGGCGAGAAGGCCCCGTATCGGCGTCCATACGTCGCAGTCTGGATCGAGGATGAGCGCGGCCGCACCATCCGTACGGTCTTGCTCTGGGTCTCTCAGGGTGGGGCTGGGCCTGTCCAATGGCTTCCCGACCTCCGACGCTGGTACCGCTCCGATGAAGGCAAGAGCCTTACCGCGAAACGCAACCTCATTTACACCATCGCTCGCCCCACACGGCCACCCGGCAAGTATTCGGTCGCCTGGGATATGAAGGACGACGCCGGCAACCTGGTCCCGCCTGGTTCGTACACCCTGCGCATCGACACTGCTCGTGAGCATGGTACATATCACCATATCAGCAAAGAGATTAACATCGGCGACACGCCGTTCATCGAGGACCTTCAGGGAAATGACGAGATCCGAGCCGCCTCAATTGACTACCGACCCCGGCCCGAACAGAACAGCCCCTAAACGGCCGATCCTCAGCCCACTCACACGCCGATTCGTCTCCCTCGTTCGCTGCCTTCACCTCTATCTGTCGATGGTCGGCCTCGCCGTCGTCTTGTTTTTCAGCCTAACGGGCCTCACGCTCAACCATCCCGACTGGTTCGCCGCAAACTCCGAGCATCGCACCGAGGTCCAGGGCCAGCTCGACCCCGCATGGCTCTCCAGCTCCTCAGTCGGCGGCGACGCGTCCGGTGTCGCCCGCCTCGAAATCGTCGAGCACCTCCGCCGTACCCACGGCGTACGTGGAGCGCTCGTCGACTTCCGCGTGGACGACCAGGAATGCCTGGTCACCTTCAAGGCCCCTGCCTATTCCGCCGACGCAATCATCGAGCGCCCCGTCGGCCGCTACGGCCTCACCCAAACCTCACACGGCCTCGTTGCCTTCCTCAACGACCTGCACAAGGGCCGCGATTCCGGCCAGGTGTGGTCCATTCTCATCGACGTCAGCGCGATCCTCCTGACCATCATCTCCGTCACCGGCCTGCTCCTGCTCCTGACCCTGAAACGTCGACGCAGCGCCGGGCTTTGGATCGGGCTGGCCGGTACACTGGCGTTCCTCGTGTTTCTCTGGCTCCTCCCCTGAGCCACAGTCAAGATTTCTCGCGGCACTGGTCCCGAACCACGCACACTGCGAAAATCAAGTTCGATCTACGTCTTCGATCCCGTACTTTCAGGAGCCACCTCTCATGTCGTCGAAACGAACGCCACCCCACGTCAACCGCCGCGAATGGATCGGCGCGCTCGGCACAATGGCCGCCGCCGGGTCACTCGCCACCGCCGCCACCGTCACCGCCGCCGTTCCGAACAGGGCCGCGGGGCGGCTCAATCAATCGGTCTGCCGCTGGTGTTATGGCAAGGTCAGCCTCGACGACCTCTGCTCCGCCGCCACCCGTCTCGGCCTCGTCGGGATCGACCTGATGACCCCCGCCGACTTCGAGACCCTGAAAAAGCACAACCTAATCTGTACCATGACAAGCTCGCATCCGCTGACCGACGGCCTCTGCGATCCCAAGTTTCACGACTCCTGTCTCAAGCAGATGAACGCCGCGATCGAGGCGACCGCCAAGGAAGGCTGGAAAAACGTCATCTGCTTCTCCGGCAACGCGCGCGGCATCGACCGCAAGACGGGCATGGACAACTGCGTCAAGGCCCTCAAGCAAATCGTCCCCGTCGCCGAAAAGGCCGGCGTCGTCCTCCAGATGGAACTGCTCAACAGCAAGGTCGACCACGGCGACTACATGTGCGACAACTCTCCCTGGGGTGTCGAGCTCGTTAAGCGCGTCGGCTCCGACAATTTCAAGCTGCTTTACGACATCTATCACATGCAGATCATGGAAGGCGACGTCATCCGCACCATCGAGCGCGATAAGGACGCCTTCGGCCACTACCACACCGGCGGAAACCCCGGCCGACACGAGATCGACGAATCCCAGGAGCTGAACTACAGGGCAATCGCCAAAGCCATCGCCGATATCGGCTTCAATGGCTACTACGCGCACGAATTCATCCCGGTCCGCGAGCCGCTCGTCAGCCTCGAGGAAGCCGTCAAGCTCTGCCAGGTCTGAAAAACCCCACGCACCTCGTCGGGTGGGCACCGCCCACCCTGCGAGCGGCGTCGAGGCAAACGTCTCTCACGTCACCTCAACGCTCCTCACCCCGCAGCGCTACACCCTCCGTCACAAAGCTGATCCCCTGGGCACTGGCCGTCCCCGCATGGACCGCCTGAATCACCGGCGCACTTTGCCTTTCCGACGCAGGCACCCAGCGCACCCGAAAGCTCGCCCCCAGCCCGCCGCTCGTGTCGTTCTCACGGATGTAAACCTCAAAGGCCGACATCGGCGCCAGCCGCACCGGCCGCTCCAGCCAGGTTCGCGCCTTTCGACCCGTCGTGTCATAGTAGTCAAGGGCCGTGAGGATCAACGGCGTCTCGGCGTCCGTGTTCCGTACCGCCAGCGTCACCGCCAGGTTAAACAGTGCGCGAGCATTTCCGGTGTTGATATGAGAATACACAGGAACGTAGACGATCCGCTCGCCTGAGAGGTCAAGCTTCGCCGTATCCGACTCCGAGAGCGCATCCGTCGCACCAGTAACCACTCCTGAAGCCGCCGGCTGGGACTCGCCAGGCTCCGAGGACGACTGCGAGCACCCGGCCAAATCCAGGTAGAGCAACAACCCCACGCTCAGTATGAGAACGCGAATTCCGCGGATCCTCATTGCCCCGTCACCAACCGTGCCCGCGCCGACGACCCCGGCAGCTCGACCAGCTCGCAGGCCAGTTCCTGGGTTCCTCGTGCGGCCGGATCAATCGCGAGCGTGATCAGGTGGTTTCCGGTTTTCAGATCGAGTGCCTTCAACTGGTCCACCTCGATCCGCTCGCCATCAACCCAGGTCGTCACACCCTCGTTGGAATTGAGCTTCAGGCCGACCGGCCCCGGTTGCGTCGTCTCGACCGCGAACCTCACCCAATGACGTGCCGGCGAGGCGTCTAGGTTCGGCAGGCAAGGCACATCGGTCAGCGGCAGCCGACCATCCACCTGGCTATACGCCGGCTGCCAGACAATCGGCGGCGCGTCCGTCGGCTGAACGCCACGCGCCGCCGCGTCATAGCCCACCCTCCGCACCGAGCTGGCCGTCTCCATCGTCGCGGGCAGCGTCTCCCAGCGCCGAACGAGTTGCGTCGGTGTCACCGCATACGGACCGGCCTTGCCCAACTCCGAGAGAAATCGCACCAGGTGCGCCACCTCATCCTGGGTCAGTTCATCGACCATCCCCCGTGGCATCAGGCTCGGCCCTTCCGCTTCTTCATCAACCTGATCGGCCGCAATGACGACGTCTCGCCCCTCGGCGTCGCGCAGCACGATCTCCCGCGCGTCGCGGCGTCGCACGATCCCCGTCACCACCTGCCCGTCGCGAGTCCCGACGACGATCGAATGATAACCTTCTTTCACGGCTTTCCCCGGCTCCAGCAGCGATTCCACCAGATAGTCCACCGGCGCACTCGCGCCGATCGACTCCAACCCCGGCCCAACCTGACCCCCCGCGCCCGCCACTGCATGACACTTCAAACATTGCAGCTCG
>JBGSYY010000452.1:0-2286 GCA_041750675.1 Isosphaeraceae bacterium
GGGTGGCTTTCCCAATCGCGAAAGGCCACCCCGAAAACTTTTTCTGATAACCGGCGAGAAGATGCCGGATGATGTTTAGTGAAATGCAAACAAGAGGAAGCTGGGGCGTCGGCCCGCGGGTGGTTTTGGTGGGCCGCCCGCGAGCGTGTCCGACGCCCCGCCGCCCGCCGATGTCGCGATCTCCACGGGGGTGGGGGAACGCGGCATCGGTGGGGCGGCTTTTTTTTTGCTGGATCGGTCCGGGGCGATCAATCCTGGCGGATCACGGAAAGCTCCGGCTGGGTCGCCACCATGTAGGTGACAACCCGTTTCGAAGGCCCCCGGCCGCCCTTCAGGTTCAGCTCGACCGGCCAGTAGGAGACGCCCCCGCTCGATTGAACCCGCGTCAGGTCGCCGATCTGGTAATCCGCCAGTTGTGCCCCCGCCAGCCAGTCTTCATCCGCCACGCGCACCGGCGGCGTCAGCCGTCCCGGCGCGTCGTGGGGCTGTCCGGTCTTCCAGCAGTCCAGCGCCCGACCCAGGGCATCGCGAACCGCCGCCTCGTCCATCGCCACGGGCGATCCGGAGGAGGTCCCCCCGCATCCCGAGAGGCCGAGCAGCAAACAACCACCCACCAGCACGGCGGCACTGAGAAATCGTCGGCTCATGGCCTGGTCTCCTGGGGAGTCAGTGAATCGGATCACAGGCCACCCTGGTCCACAATCTCGCCGCCATTGCGCGAGCCGATGGCTCGCCACGTCGCCAGATTGATCGTGCTCTTGACGAACCGCACCGATCCATCGGCCATGCCGACATTGACACCGCCGGGATGCAGGCTGGTCGCCACCGTCATGATCCGGCTCGGGGGGAACATGCAGGAACGCGAGTTGGGCGGACCCGAATGCCAGTAGCTGCTCGTCGAATGGTAGCCGTAGGTCCACGGCGCCCCGACGTCCGACACGCGCTGGAACGACAAATCACGCCAGTTCATCTGACGGCACATCGCGACGGCCTCGTCCGCCGTCGCCGGATAGGTCTGGGGCCAGAACGTGTCGGCCAGCTCGGTGGCGATGGCGTTTGAGAAGTCGCCCTTGATGTGCTCGCTGAACGCCGCCGTGTTGCTCGTGCCATCCTCGATCGACGCCAGGTTGATGAGGTCGAGCGCGAAGAACAGGCCGTTGGGCTGGACTGTCAGAGCGCTGTTCACACCGGTGGTGTCCGAAGGTCCGGCCCACATGGCGACGCTCGTGCCTTCGTTGGCGCGGTAGTTGGTCGCCCCCCAGAACCGACCCGGCGGCACCTGCCGCGAATCGGACGGGCACAGCAGGCTCGACATCTGAACCCTGGTGATCGTCACATTCGTGGGATCGGACCAGCCCAGGTCGAAATTGAGCGCGTTCTGGAGCACCGTGCCCTCCATGTACGGCAGCAAACGCGCCTGCACCGAGAACGAGAACTGCTGCGGAATCGTTCGCCCCAGCGGCAGGCAGCCCAGCGTGTCGTGATAGTTCTGAAGGGCGAGACCCATCTGCTTCAGGTTGTTGACGCACTGGGTGCGCCGCGCCGCCTCGCGCGCTGATTGAACCGCCGGGAGGAGCAACGAAACGAGCACGCCGATGATGGCGATCACCACCAGCAGCTCGATCAGGGTGAAACCCCGATGGTGTCGAATCTTCATGGGAAAACTCCGGAACGAATCGTGCGAAATAGTGAAAATAAGAACACTCTCTGAATAATCAGGGCAGGCCGGATCGCGCTCGGTAGGCGGCCACCCGTGGTGGGTGGGCGCCTTTCGAGACCGAGTCGGATGTTTATGCCACCGCCGGCGTGTCGGCCGTCAGGACCGAGCGCCGGGGCGGGAGAATGAGTGCGTCAGGTCAGAACGAGGCCATCAGCCCCACGCCCATCGTCAGGAGCGTGCAGCCCACGAGGGCCAGGGTCGAGGCAACCGCGAAGCGGTCGCCATGCTGGTCGATCCAGCGTGTGATCATGGGTAAGAACCTCCGCGCTAGGCGGCTCGTCCGTCGATTTTGTGAGGGAAACGACGGTTCGAACCGCATGGTCCCAGGAATCTCGTAATCGCCGTCTCCGCGCGAACTCGGCCAGGGCCGGGCGCGTCTCTCGGCAACGCAAGGAGATTGGTCCAGGGGGCGGAATGCGCGATCGCGCAGCCGCGCCGCTCAGGCGGAGGCGATTCGCGGAGGGTGGAACACCGCCGACGCGGCGGGATCGGATCGCGGGCCTTCCTCGGCCACGACCAAACGTGTCGACCCCGCCAAAGCCGGATCGAGCGAAGCCAGCAGAACG
>JBGSYY010000453.1:0-2995 GCA_041750675.1 Isosphaeraceae bacterium
GGCGGCCGGGGCGCAGTGCGTGAGGTCGTTGAGGTGATCCTTCGTCGGCAAGGACTCTGGGAGGTGGCCGCCGCTCCCTATCTGGCAACGATCGAGGTCTCCCGAGCATGACGAACATGACGGTTCTCGCGGTCGCGGCGACTGGCGCGATCGGGACTTTCGAGGATACGGCCTTAGTCTTGCGGTAGATCCGACTTGTCACCCACGAAACGTGGTACGAACCCCAGGCAGACCAGAGCGGAGGCGGCGTGATCAGAAAACTGGTGCGGATGGCGGCGACCTTCGCCCTGCTGGCGGCCGGATACTTCGGCTACCTGCAGGCATTCGCGTTGGTGACGCGCCATCTCGACCAGGAACTGGACGTTCCGATCCTGCCCTACGACCCCTCGCCCTCGCGCTCGGCTCGCGAGGCCCAGCTTCTGGCGCTCACGGCCTTCGGCCCGGGGCACTGGGCCATCAAGGCCAAGATCAAGTATTACGATAGCCAGCGGGGGTACTGGATCTTCGCCGACGACTACCGTCGCAAAGACGAAGGCAAGCGCTACGAATTCGAGCCGTTCGCCCTGATCTGGCGGCATCGAACGGGCACGGCGCTCAAGACGGTCACGAGCGACCAGGCCGCTATTCTGTTTAACCAGGCACCCGACATGGTGCGCGGCTCGAGCAATGAAGCGACGCGCGTGGTGCAGGCGCGAATCGAGGGAAACGTGCGTGTCCGCGACGACAAGGGCACCCCGGACCAGCTTGCCGACGACTTGACCATCGCCATGGCCGACCTTGATTACGACGAAGAGAAAGAGACGATTCGCAGCGAGTCACGCGTCGAGATCCGCGACCGCGACACGGTGGGCACGGCCGAGGGCCTGGCGATCGAGCTGCGTCCCAGCGAGTCGTCGCTCCGCACGGGAACACCCACGGGGTATTCGGGAGCGAGGACGGTCACCTTGCTTCGCGACGTGCGGATCACCGTTCGGGACGTCGGCCGCACGGGTTTGGTACCGGGCGGGGCGACCCAGACGGAACCTGCCGAAGGGCGAAGGGAACCGCGTCCGGGCGAGATCACCTGCGACGGCGAGATGCGGATCGAGCTGCCGGCCCCGGTTCCGACGCCACGTGTCGGCCCGCCCGCGCCTCAGGGGCCGACGATGGCCCACTTCGCTCGCAACGTGCGCGTGCGTCAGGGCGATGCCCAGGCTCCCGAGCAGCTTGATTGCGACCGGCTCCACCTGACCTTGCTCCCTGGCGAGAAGAAGCGGGCCAGGGTGGCGAAGGTCGAGAAATCCAGCGATCCTGAAGCCGAGAGTTCGGCCGACGCATTGATTGCGACGCCCGCGCGCCTCGATCCGGCTGAGGGCGGCCCAGTTTCCGAACTGGCGCTCGACCGTGCCCATGCCACGGGCCATGCCGTTTGGCTCCAGTCGCGAGCCAATGGCCTGATCGGTCGTGGCAATGAGCTGACGTATCAACGAGGCCCCGAGGGCAGCCCGGCGACAAGTTATTTCCGGGGCGATCGCGAAACCGAGATCCGCAAGGAGAACGCCGCCCAGGGCACGATCGACGTGATCCGCACCATCGACATCACCCTCTATCACGGCGGCCCGGCGAGCGAGACAAACTCCGTGGTGGCGCGAGGACCGGGCTGGATGGAGACGCGCCGGCTCGTCGATCAGGTCGTGCTGCGGACCGCCCGCTGGCGCGAGCAGGTTGTGCTTCAGCCCGTGCAGGATGATCCGACGCGTCGGCAGCTCACGCTCGAAGGCGATCCCGAGATTCGCGACATCGAGCGAGGCACCTTGGCCGCGAAGCGCAAGATCGTCGCCTCCTTGGTCTCGAAGCCGAAGGAATTGTCGGAGGTCGTGCAAGGTCAGGCGGCATCCCCGTCGTCGTCGAGTGTCGCTCCGGGTGGCGGCTCGTTCCGGATCGAGCTGATGCAAGCCTGGGAGAACGTGACGCTTGTTGCCAACGCGCCGAAGCCGGACCCGAATGCGAAAGCGGATGCCAGGCCGCTGCCGCGCCAGGCGATCACGGCTCATGAGTGGCTCGGGGTCGTGTTCGAGGAGTCGCCCAAGCCGGCGGCGGTTGAGGTCGCGGATCGTCCGAGAACATCTTCTAACGGCGATGAACCGGCCGTCGCGAACCTCGGATCCAATCCGCCCGCCGCCAATGAGGCCGCCGAAGCGAAGCCGGGCCCGCCGCCGATCCAGGTCGAGGCCAGTCGAATCTGGGCCTGGATTCGTCAGGACGAGGCGACGGCAAAAGCCCCGACCGAGGCTTCCCAGGATGCCGGCTCGCCGCTGGGCGGATCGGCCTGGGCGGTTCGCCAGGTGCGGCTCCGAGGCGCGGTGCTGGCTCACCAGGACCCCCCGCCCGGCAAGGCCCGAGGCATGGACATCCAGGGCGAGGAGGTCGACCTCATCCACCTTGGCGATAAGCTCTACGAGGTCCGCGCCTACGGCGACGACGCCAAGCCCGCACGCGCTCGCACGGACGAGTTCCTGATTGAAGGTCCCGTTTTGGGTCTCGACCAGGCGAAGCACTACGCGTGTGTGATCGGGCCAGGAACATTTGTTCAGGAGAATGCCGGGGACGGAATTCTGGGAACTCCCGGCGATGGGTCGATGTCGGCGGCCACCGTGATTCCGACCCGTTTCGATGGCGATCCAGAGGCCCCCGTGGGTGCGAAGACGACGGCCAGGCCGCGCGGACCGCTGAGTATCTCCTGGGGCCGCGCGGCCGATGGCTCACCGCTCAAGGACGAGAAGGGCCAGCCGATCGAAAGCTGGATGAAGTTTTACGGCCAGCCCAACGATGAGCGCGGCCTACCCGCCCCGGCGCGGGTCCACTTCCACAACAGCGTGCGTGCCTGGACTCGCGAGGCGTTGCTCACCTGTTCCCAGATGTGGGCCTATCTTGATGAGCCGGTCGACTTCCAGAAGGCCTCCAGGCCCCGGCAGCCCGCGAATGTCGCTGCGCCGCGCGAGGCCCCGGCCACCAT
>JBGSYY010000454.1:0-4370 GCA_041750675.1 Isosphaeraceae bacterium
GCCGACGGTGACGGGCACGCCGATCCGCTCCCAGATGGCGGCGCGCATGGCCTCGGCGGTTTCCTGGAGCGTGCCGCCGGCGCGGAGGGGGACGGCCAGAAAGAAGAACTCGTCGATCGAGTAGTATTCGACGCGGGGCGAGAAGAGGCGAACGATGTCGAGCATCTGGCGGCTCAGGACTTCGTACCAGCGGAAGTCGCGCTTGATGTAGATGCCGTCGGGGCATTTGACGAGGGCTTCCCAGATTGGCTCGCCGGTTTTGACGCCGGCGGCTTTCATCTCGTAGCTCTTGGCGATGACGCAGGCACCCTGGTTTCCCAGGACGCCGACCGGCTTGTCGCGGAGGAACGCGTCGCGGACGCGTTCGGCCGAGACGTAGAAGCAATCGGCGTCGAGATGTCCGACCGCGGAACTCGGAGTCATCATGAACGGGAGTTTAGTATGAACGTGCGAACAGGTCAAGAAAAGACAGGCGACTTGGTTCGGGAGTCGTCAAATTCTTGATTGAGTCGGTCGGATTGAGCCAGGTGAGAGAGCTGGGGAGTGGGCTGGCCTGATCGAGCCAACCGGGAATGGAATGGCGATTGCGGGTAGGCGACGAGACGACGCGAAGTCGGTCAGAATGAACGGAGCGACAAGCGCGGATGCGTTCCGCGTCAAGCTTGCCCTTAAGTGAGCGAAGGGAACAGGCCGGGGATGAAGCGAATTCGGATCACGCATGGGACGGAGTATCACTATCGTTCGTCGGTGAGATTTGGGCCGCATCGGGCGCTGGTGCGGCCTCGCGAGGGGCATGACGTGCATATCGCGCGGTCGCGGCTGGAGATCGAGCCGGCGGCGGATGTGCGCTGGTATCGAGATATTTATGGAAATTCGATCGCGATTTTGACGTTCGAGGGTCCGGCGCGGGTGCTTCGGTTGATGAGCGAGGTGGATGTCGATCTGTATGAGGCGTTGCCGGTTGCTTGGGCGATCGACCCGATGGCGCAAGCATATCCGTTTCAATACGACGCGAGCGACCAGATTGATATCGTGCCGTACCGGCTGCCCAGTTATCCGCACGATGCGCCGGCGGTGCAGGAGTGGTTGCGCGAGCTGTACCGCCCGGAGCAAGCGATCGGCACTTTAGAGCTGCTCGATCGGCTCAATACCCGCATCCATGACTATTTTGATTATCAGAGACGTGAGGAGCCTGGGGTGCAACTGCCCTGCCGGACGCTGGAGCTGAAATCGGGTTCGTGCCGGGATTTCGCGGTTTTTATGATGGAGGCAGCGCGGCACTGGGGGTTCGTAGCGCGGTTTGTGACGGGCTACATCCAGATGGGCGAGGACCAGCACGGCGCGACGCACGCCTGGACGGAGATCTATATCCCGGGGGCGGGGTGGCGGGGCTACGACCCGACCAATAACAAGCACGCGGGATCGGAGCATGTGTCGGTGGCGGTGGCGCGAGAGCATGAGAAGGCGTCGCCGCTCTCGGGGACGTGGGACGGCGCGGCGGATGCGTTTGAGCGGATGGAGGTGAGCGTGCAGGTGGTGGAGCAGTAGCAGGATCGCTCGGGCGGCGTGAACAGTGTTGGCACGAAAATCGCATCTCGAATGATGTCATCTGCAGGATGACTTCCCGATGTCGAGTTGGCTTGTGCCCTGTCCGAGCGAGCAAGAGTGATGTCTCAACCCGCAGCGAGTTCGATTGGCCGGCATCCGATTGTGATCACGTTTCTCGTGATGGCGGTCGTTGCCTTCACGTGGTGGGCGGATGAGGTTCTGAAGCCCATCGCGCTGGCGATCCTGCTGGCGCTTGCGCTGGCGCCGCTTGTCAGATTTCTGGAGAAGCGAGGTATCCCGCGGATCTTCGGCTCTCTCCTGTCCGTCCTTCTGACGCTGGTTCTGGTCGGCCTTGTGTTCTTCGAGGTGGGACGCGAGCTGACCATGCTGCTCGATCGCATGCCGGAGTACGAGACGAATATCAAGGAGAAGATGAAAGGCCTGCGGTCGAGTGAACCCTCGGTTCTCACGAAGGCCGGCGAGGCCATCGAGCGGATCTCGGAGGAAATGGCGCATCCGACCGAGGAGGCAGCAGCCGACATCAGGACCGGTGTCGCCGTGATCGTTCCGATGAAGCCGATGCCCGAGCGTGAGCCGGAAGAGCCGGTGATGAAGGTGGAGATCGTCGAGAACCCGGGCCTGGCCCAGCGAGTTCAGGACCTGGTTGGTCCAGCGGTCGAGCTTGGGGCCCAGGTGTTCATCGTCCTTACGCTGGTGATCTTCTTTCTGATCGGCGCCGAGGATTTGATAAGTCGCCTGATCGCCCTGGTTGGGTCAGAAAAGATCACGATTACCACACAGACCTTGAAGGACGCCGGCTCACGAATCGCCCGGTACCTTGGGATGTTTGCCGGGATGAACGCCCTGACCGGCGTCGTCATCGGCTTGGCCATGTGGGCCGTGGGTCTTGAGTTTCCCCTGCTCTGGGGGGGGCTTTCGGCGGTCTTTCGGTTCGTGCCCTATCTGGGGCCGGTCCTCACTCTGGTCCTGCCGGTGGCCTTCTCGCTGGGCTCGGGGCCGAGCTTGATGCAACCGATGATGATCACGGCCATCATTCTGATCATCGAACTCGCGAATAACTTCGTTCTCGAGCCGATCATTTACGGTAAGAGCACGAATGTCACACCGTTCGGACTGGTGGTCGCGGCGCTTTTCTGGACCTGGATGTGGGGTCCGCTTGGGCTGGTGCTCTCGACCGCGCTCACGGTCTCTCTGACCGTGGCCGGCAAGTACATTCCCAGTCTGCGTTTTTTTCATATCCTTTTTGGCGAGGAGAGCGGCGTCAACGAAGATGTGCGCTTCTACCAGAAGCTACTCAATCGGAAGGGGGACGATGCGCTCCAGCTCATTGAGGAAGCCAAGTACGAAACTGGACCCGAGGAGGCCTTTGACCGGTTTCTGGTCCCGACACTGCGGCGGCTGCGGATCGATCGCGAGCGAGGCGAGGTGGGCGAGGAAGTGCTTTATTACATACGCCGAATCATCGCCGAGGCGAGCGCGGACCTGATGACTGGCGATCCCGTCGAGCGTTCGCCCGCCTTACGTGCGGCGAAGATCATTGGGGTCGCCGTCGAGTCGGATGAGGATCTGGATGCACTCGGCCTGCTTAAGCTTCGCCTGTCCCGGCGCGGGGTGAGCCTCGAAATTCTGGGAGGCGTCGAGACGTCGTTACAGATCACGGAAAAGCTGAGTGAATCCCAACCTGACATGATTGTGATCTCGCACTTCCCACCGGACAGCATTTTGACGATTCGCTACCTTATTCGCCGCTTACGGTCTTTGTATGCGGGCATGCCGATACTTGTCTGCATTTGGTCCGAGGGGGATCTGGACCCGGGCATGCTCGAGAAAATGCGACAGGTTGGGGCCACCAGGGTCGTGAGGTCCGTCGAGGCGGCGGCGGCGTGGCTCGAGGATCGCCTCAAGCCCGAGGAGGGCCTGGGGTCCAGAGGTGCGAAGCGGGCTCTCAAAGACCAGACAGAAGAGCGGATCGGTTCCGCTTCAACCACGCTTTGATCGGGATGATCGCCACCGCGGCGGATTGAATCAACACAGCAAACCGGATGGCGAGAGAAGTGGCGAGACCGCCCTGCTCGCCGCATTCCGTTCAACGTGGGTTCCGTGGGGGCGGCCGCTTGGGCACCGAGGGGACGATACTCAAAGCGGACGATGGCGACGCAGGGCCTGCAGTGTCGCCGCCATGTCGGCGGGTAGGGGCGATTCGATTTCGAGGCGCATGCCGGTGTGGGGATGGGTGAAGGAAAGTCGGTGAGCATGAAGGGCCTGGCGTGAGAGCAGGACCCGGTCGGAGTCGGGGGCGTCCGGGCCGGCGAGTTCGCCGAGCGTGAGGCGGTCGCGAGAGGAGTAGAGCTTATCCGAGAGGATGGGGTGGCCGATGTGGGTGAGGTGGACGCGGATCTGGTGCGTGCGGCCAGTTTCGGGTTTGACGCGAACGAAGGCGAAACCGCGAAAGCGCTCGACGACTTCATAAAAGCTGACGGCGGTGCGTGCCCCGTCGGTCAGGGGCCGAACGGCCATCTTCTCGCGTTGTAGTGGGTGCATGCCGATGGGTTGTTCGATGTAGTCGCTGTCGCGATCGGGCTGGCCGTAGACCAAAGCCAGGTATTCCTTGTGCACGGTGCGGGTTTCGAACTGCAGGCCGAGGCTTTTGTGCGCGCGGTCGTCCTTGGCGACGAGGAGCAGGCCGGAGGTGTCCTTGTCGAGGCGGTGGACGATGCCGGGGCGCTCGACTCCGCCGATGCCGGAGAGTTTTCCCTGACAATGGTGGAGCAGGGCGTTGACGAGGGTGCCGTCATGATTTC
>JBGSYY010000455.1:0-4284 GCA_041750675.1 Isosphaeraceae bacterium
CGAGCAAGGCGGCGAGCAGGCCGCCCAGGGCGAAGCCGTCGCAACGTGCGATCAAGAGCCGCTCCGAGAACGGTCGGATCACCACCGGCGTCACGAAATACCACTGCACGCCAGAGCGCGCGACGTAGGCCAGGGCGATAGCCCCAAGGCACAGCGGAATCATCCCCTTCCGCCCCACCAGCCGCACGAGCAGGGGCCAGACGAGGTAAAATTGCTCTTCGAGGGCAAGCGTCCAGGTGTGGTCGAATGCCGGGTTGAACGGCGGCATCGGCCGGTGCCAGTAATAGGTCAAATTCTGCGTGTATGTGGCGTAGTAGGGCCAGGCGTCGAGCGGATACGGCCGAGGCAGCCAGCCGTTGCCCGCAATCAGGACGATCAGGACCAGATAATAGATCGGCCAGATGCGCAGGCCCCGGCGGATATAGAACCGCGAGACAAAACCGGGGGCGGATTGGTGCTTCAGGATGATGGCGCTGATGAGGTAGCCGGAGAGGACGAAAAAGAGATCGACGCCCGCCCAGCCGGCCGGAAAGGCGGTGGGGTTGAGGTGAAAGACGACGATGACCAGCGCGGCGATGGCGCGGAGGCCGTCAAGTTCGGCGATGCGCCTCACGAGTGTGGGGTCTCACCCGTGATCGCGAGTGATGGAATTTGGGGGATGATGGGTCGGGTCCTCGGCGGGTGGTGGGGCCGAATTTTCATTTTTGGAAGATTATTTGTCTCAACTCGGCGATCGTCCTCTATGAACGTTTGGGAAGACCTCGCCACGTCATGATCGGCAGGGCGGAGCAACCCGACGTGAGGGTTATCAATTTAAGCTTTGGGCCTGCCCTCGGCGACACAGGCGGCCCGGATCGGCAAATAGCTTTAACGCCGGTACCGGGCCGCTGAAGTCGCGGTTTTGGGGCGACACCCTCTCTCACATGCCTTCGACGACGGCGTCGAACACCCGCACCTTGGCCCAGTTGGCCTTTTGCTCGGCGATGAACTGGTCGTGCCGGGGGGCCGTCTGATAGGCGTCGTGCGCCGCCTTGGATTCAAACACAAGGTGCAGCGCGACATCGAACTCGACGTCGTTGACCTCCCGACGCAGCTCGGCGCACAAGGTTCCGCACGCGAAAAAGACGGTGCCAGGGTGATCGGTCAGATACGTCCGACAGGCCTTGACCAAAGCGTCACGCGTGGCGTCGGAGCGATCCTTGAGGGTGAAGTAGACACTATGGGAAAGCATGAGGGAGGGCGGCTCCAGAGGGGGGGCGTCGAGCGATAAAGGTAAGACGACGAAGCCAGAAGCGGTTTCGTCAGCCCGTTGCTCATCGTATTGTCACTTCGCGACCGACGTTGAATCAACCTGGGCCACCTGGGATACCCCCGCTCGCTCTATCGCGACGCTGGTGCGAGGCCGACCTATCGCCGAAGATGGGGGAATTGTCAGCCTGTCGACTCGCGACGTCCGGGAACGGCCTCCTCGACCTCCGGGAGAACGGCCTGAAGCTCGGCCTTGGGCCCTTGCGACGGCCATTGGGGAACTCGGTGTTGCGAGATTCGAAAACGCTTGCTCATCGGGAAAGGATACGAACCGTGAAACGCGCTTCGCTCTTGCTGATGGCCCTCGCGCTCTCGACCGGGGCACAGGCTCAAGAGATCAAACGCGACATTCCCTATGCGCAACCCGCGCACGAGCGGCAGGTGCTTGATGTGTACTCGCCTCCCCAGGCGAAGAACCTGCCGGTGGTGGTCTGGATTCACGGCGGCGGCTGGCAGACGGGTGATAAGTCGTCCGTGCAGATCAAGCCCCAGGCGTTCATGGACCAGGGGTTTGTGTTTGTCTCCACCAACTACCGACTGCTGCCGGACGTGGACATGAAAACCATCGTGCGCGACATCGCCAAGTCGATCCGCTGGGTCCACGATCATATCGCCGAGTACGGCGGCGATCCCGAACGTCTGCTCGTGATGGGCCATTCGGCGGGCGCTCAGCTCGCCGCGCTGATCTCCATCGACGAGCGATACCTGAAGGACGAGGGATTGTCGCTGGCGATCATCAAAGGATGCGTTCCCGTGGATGGAGACACTTATGACATCCCCGCGATCATCGAGACGGCCGAGACCCGCCGCCGCGTCCACGGCCAGCCGCAGGCGAAGTTCGGCCATCGCGAGAAGTTCGGCAACGACCCCACCAAGCACCGCGACTTCTCCGCCGTCACTCACGTCGCCGGCGGGAAAGGGATTCCGCCCTTCCTGATCATGCACGTCGCCGACCACCCCGACACCAGCGCCCAGGCCCAGCGACTGGCCGAAGCACTGAAGGGTGCGGATATCCCCGTCCGTGTGTATGGTGCCCGAGAATCCACCCACAACAAGATCAACGCCGACATCGGCCTGCCCGACGATCCTGGAACAAAGTCTCTGTTCGAGTTCGTCGCTGAGGGGTTGAAGAAGTGATCGCTCTCGCGCCGCCCGCTGGAATCAGCCTGCGAACGGGTTGACGGTCTTGACGCCCGCGTGGGCAAAATCGGCGGTGTTCCGTGTGGCGACGGCCAAGCGATACTGGCGGGCCGTCGCGGCGATCAGGCTGTCCTTGATCGGCATGGCGTGACCCTTTCGCTTGAGATCGGCAAGCAAGCCGGCCCAGACGCGAGCCGTCTCGGCGCAGAGGTCCAGGACAGTCAAGTGCTGAACGCCAGAGGCGAACCAGTCCTTCAGCCGCTCGCGCTTCTTGCTCGACGGCAAGAGCAATATGCCGTATTCCAACTCACCCAGGATGATCGGGTTGACGGCCAACTCCGTTTCATGGCGATCGAGCCACGCGAGAACCACCTCGTCAGGGCGCGGGCGAGTCGCTTCGCTGAGCACGTTGGCATCGACAAGAAACTTTATCATACGCTCATTAGTCGATTAAACAAACCGTCTTACCCTTGTGGAAAGAGCCGAAGATGGGGGTGCGAGATACCAATCGGAGAAGTACTAAAGGGTGTCGGTCGACTCTGACGGGACGCTCCGGAACCACGCCCCGTCCGGACAGTTCCGCAGCCAGTCCAGCAACCCGGGCGTCCCCGGAGTGGCCACCTTGCGCAGCAAGTACTCGCCCGCCTGAAGCCGCTCGACCTCGAATTGTTGCCCGGGCGCAATCCGATCCCGCTGGCGAAGCTCGGCGGGCAGTACGATCTGGCCTTTGGAAGAGATGCTTGTCTTCATCAAGGTAAGATACTGTCTTACGGTTAAGATTGTCAAGGAGACTTGTCAGCGGGGACTCGGATCGTTCGGCTGACTCCCGACTCGCCGACAAGGCAGCCCTGGAGAAGCGGTGCGATGACAAACACCTCACTGTGAAACTATTGTACGACTGCTGAAGCAACCTACCTGCGGCACCCGGAAGGGCACTGCACTCGTCTCAAGGAGGATCGTCCCGAGTAGAAGCAGAGGACTTGCCCCTTCGAGACCACTCGTCGTCCACGTCTGCCAACCGAACGCCCCCCACAGTGGCTCCCCCGACAGCACCGAGGATGAAACCGAGGAAGAACGCGTGCCATCCAAACACAGCAAGTGTCCAGAAAAATCCCCAAAACGCCGCCTGTCCATGGGGCATCTTGAACATCGGAATGCCCCCTTGGATGCCGCTTGCCACGCCACCAAGGAGGCCGACAACCAGCGCCGTGATCAAGCCCCCGATCACGCCTCCAATCAGTCCTCCAGCGAGAATATGCCCCATTATTCGCATAGAATCGCAGTCGTGGAATGGGCCCGTTGCGCGGGGGGCACCGCTTGGCAGTCAGCCGAGCGGTGAAGCGACAACAGGCCTGGAACGACAGTGCTTCAGCAACCCGGACCACCTGAAGCCGGATGGTTCCGGTACCCCACCTCGCCCCGGCGCTCAAGGCCGAGGCGTCTCGGCCTTTGCCTCCCCGCGTCGCAAGAGGAATGCCGCCAGATCCTGAATCTCCCCGGCCGTCAGGCTGTTGAGCAGGCCGGCGGGCATCGGGGAATCCGGTGATGGCTTGATGTCCTCGATATCGGCGCGGCGCACGTTGGTGGCATGGCCGGGGTCGAACATGTCCTCGATCACGCTCAGCGAGTCGCCGAACAGGTTGCCCACCCGGCCGGTCACCACCCTTCCATCCGTCGTGGCTATGGAGACCGCCCCATACTGATCGCTGATCACCTTGTTCGGCTCGACCATCGCCTCCAGCAAGTCGCGCACACCGAACCGGCCCGCGACCGCCGTCAGCTCGGGACCGACTCCCCCGCCCTCGCGACCGAACCGGTGGCACGCGGCGCAGGCCA
>JBGSYY010000456.1:0-25991 GCA_041750675.1 Isosphaeraceae bacterium
CCGAAGCCCGGGGCCGAATGCGCGGCAGCCCCCACGGCCGCCTACTCGTCGAGCTTGCCCTCGCCCGCTCCTCACGTCTCGACGACTTCGAAGAAATCGCAACCCTCCTCGCCCGGCTCGACGGCCTACCGCCCCATACCCCTGCTCCACTCCCTTCAAAAAAAAAAACCGCCCCACCTAGCCCCCCGCTGACTCGGCAAGGCGAACCGAAACCCGCCCCACACAAGGCCATCTCTCCCCCCGAACAAACCGCCGAATCTCCCCCCGAAAACCCAACCAAGCCAATACCAGAAAAAGACTTCCGCAGCCAGCCGCTCTCGCTCGAACTCGTCCATAAGGCCTGGGCAGGGATCACCGAGCTTCTCGGTCCCCCACTCGGCAACCGCTTGGGCATGCTCTCAGCCGGGTCTGTCATCGGGCAGGACACCGTCTCCATCGCCGTCCCGACCACCCACAACTGGGTCGCCGACCTGCTCACCGCCGGCGACGCCCCCGCGCGTGTCGAGGCCGCCTTTCGTGAAATCTTCGGCCGCCGCGTGATCGTCCGGCTCGACCGAGTCGACCAGGCTCACACACACAATGCGAATGGCCAAACCAGCCGACCCGCAACTCGTCCTGCCGCCAACCGCGCGCAACACGAAGATCTCGAAGCGGATCCGCTGATCCAGGAACTGGTCAAACTCTTCGACGCCCGCCCGCTCCGCGTCGATCTCGACGACGAAGGCGACATTGCCTAAGGCATTGCCTTGAAGAATGATGAGCAAATTTCTAATCCAGTTGCCGAATCCTCAAAATTTCCAACCGACCACGACGGGCCGAGTGGCTCTCGACTTCCCGATACAATGTTTTCATAAACCCCATCCGCCTTGACCCGCTCCAGGAGGAGATCCACTCATAATGATCCCCAACCTCGGCAACATCGCCGACCTCATGCGAAACGCCGGCAAAATCCGCGAACTCATGGAGAAGGCCAAAGACGAAGTCGCCAAGATTCAGGTCGAAGGCGCTGCCGGCGGCGGGGTGGTCACCGCCAAGGCAAACGGCAAGCTCGAACTGACCGGTCTCCACATCGACCCCAAGCTCCTCGCCGACGGCGACGCCGAACTGCTCGAAGACCTCGTGCTGGCCGCCACCAACCAGGCTCTCGGCAAGGCCCGCGAGGCCGCCGCACAGGCCCTTGGAGGCGGTATGAACCTCCCCGATCTCTCCGCCTTTCTCCCCCCCTCCACCTCGTAAACCACCACTACCTCACGAGCCAGCTTCGCCATGCCGTCTCCAGCCCCTGGGGCCATGTCCGGCGTCATTGATCGGCTCGTCGCCGCCCTCGGCCGACTCCCCGGCATCGGCGCGAAATCCGCCGAACGACTCGCCCATCACATCCTCAAATGCCCTGAAGACGAAGCCCTCGAGCTGGCCGAGGCCATTCGTCAGGCCAAGCAACGTATCCGACACTGCCAGACCTGCTTCCATCTCACCGAAGCCGAACAGCCCCTCTGCCCGATCTGCCGCGACCCGCGCCGCGACCCCTCGCTCATCTGCGTCGTCGAGCAACCACGCGACCTCCTCTCGCTCGAATCCGCCAGCTCCTATCAGGGCGTTTACCACGTCCTGCTCGGCCGCCTCGCCCCACTCCAGGGCATGGGGCCCGAACAACTCACTCTCGATGCACTCGCCTCTCGTGTCGATTCCGGTTCCATCCGCGAAGTCATCCTCGCCACCAATCCCAACCTCGAAGGTGATAGCACCGCCCTGCTCGTCGCACAACGCCTCGCTGCCTCAGGAGTGGCCGTCACTCGCCTGGCACGCGGGCTTGCCTCCGGCAGCCAACTCGAGTTCGCGAACAAGGAGATGCTCGCCGACGCACTCTCCGGCCGCCAGCGTTTCTAGCCTTTCTCTGTCCCCTCCACCCCGCTCCCACCTTGACCACGAAGGTCATTTGGCATAATATTTGCACTTAGAGAGTCGGGCCCCGGCCAAAATCCTCAACCCTTGGGGCCGGCCGGGTCGATCGACTTCTCTGCCTCGCACCCGTTCACAAGGGGATGGAACCGGATCATGCGCCTCGACACGTCTCAGCAGATGCGAACCGAGATGCGCCTCCGTATGGCGCCGCGCATGATTCAGTCGATGGAAATCCTCCAACTGCCTATCCTCGCCCTCCAGGAACGCATCGATCAGGAACTGACCGAGAATCCGCTTCTCGTCGACCTCCGTGATAGCGCTCTGCCTCGCGTCGACGACGACAACAACCCCGAGCCAACCCCCGAGCCGCCTCAGCCCGAACCCGAACCGTTCGACGGCTACGAGGAATGGGCTGAATCCTTCAGCGAGATGCACCGCCCCAGCCGCGCCGCCTTGATGGAGCAATCCGACCGCAAGCAAGACGCCATGCAAAACATGGTCTGCCGACCCACCTCCTTCCGCGAAGAGCTGGAAAACCAGCTCAGCTTCTTCGAGCTCGACGCCCAGGTTCTCGCGCTCGCCACCTATATCATCTACAACCTCGACGACACGGGTTACCTGAAGCTGTCACTCGACGAGATCGTTCGCGATTGCGGTGGCGAGGCCATGTACGCACAGGCCGAAGAAGCCCTACGCATCGTCCAGAAACTCGACCCCCCAGGCATCGGCGCACGCGATCTTCCCGAATGCCTCCGGCTCCAACTCACACCCGAGACACCCCACCGCGACCTGCTCGAAACACTCATCACCCGCCATCTCGAAGACCTCCGCCAGAATCGCCTGCCGGCCATCGAGAAAAAGACCGGCGTCTCGATCGACACCATCAAGGAAGCACTCGAACAACTCCGCAAGCTCGACCCACGCCCAGGCGCACGCCAGGACGACGATCGCACCGCCTACGTCCTCCCCGACCTGATCGTCGAACCCGATGAAGAAGGCGTCTACCAGATTCGACTCGTCGATGAGCGAACCCCGCAACTCGCCATCTCCAGACGCTATCAACGCATGCTCAAAAACCAGACCGCCGACGCCGATACCAAGCTCTTTCTCCAAAAAAAACTCCAGGCCGCGCGCTGGCTCATCGAATCGATCGAACAGCGTCGAAACACGCTACAAAAAGTCGCTCGCGCCATCATGGGCCACCAGAAGGCCTTCCTCGACCGTGGCCCCGAATTCCTCGAACCACTCAAAATGCAGCAGATCGCCGACGAGGTCAAAGTTCACGTCACCACCGTCAGCCGCGCCGTCGACGACAAATGGGTCCAGACTCCACGCGGGATCTTCCCACTCAAACGCTTTTTTGGCGGCGGAACCAAAACCACCGACGGCGAGGATGTCGCCTGGGAAACCATCAAACAAAAGCTCCTCGAAATCATCGCCAAGGAAGACAAAAACTCGCCTCTCTCCGACGAGGAGATCGTCGAAGAGCTGAGCCAGTCCGGCTTCCCCGTCGCACGCCGAACCGTCACCAAGTACCGTAAGGCGCTCAAGATTCCGTCCAGCCGCCAACGCCGCCAGTTCTGATCGATCCGCCAAGCCACCTGGCCCACGAACGTATCTACTCACAGCTTCGTGTGCATCCGCTCAAACCCTCAGGCCGTCCCACATCCCGACCGCGTCAGGCCGAGCTCGCCCGATTCGAGCCGGTCCGACCCACTGCACCCGCCGTGCGGCCCGACCCAGGCTCGTCACGCTCCACTACGGGCCGCCCGGAATCAACGCCCAACAACCGACGGGTCGCCACTTCATAGCCAAGATCCAGAGTCGTCTCCAAAACCCGACGCGCCTGACGGTGTCCCAGGTCGCGAGCCAGTTCCAGAATCTCGCGATCCGCAGCCTCCTGCCGCGGCTCAGCGAACGCCGGATCCGCCACCAGGGTGTCGTCCGCCAGGTAATCCAGCGATACCCCAAGCGCCTTCGCAAGCCGGTGAGCATATTCCAGACTCGGACTGGATTTGCCCCTCAAGACACGCGAAACCTCGGAATCGCTTACCGAGGAAAGCTGCGCCAGCCGCTGCTGATTCAGCCCGCGGACCAACATCTGTTTGTAGACTTTTTCGGCGAATGTCATGACCGAAGTATAGAGACCGGTTCCCGAATAGGGAACTGGTTTCCCGAAAATACAAAATCCGGGTCCGTTCGTCCCGCGAACGCGCAATTCACGCGAAGTCAGAACGGCCGACGCACCACATAGCGAGCCATTTGCTGAAGCACATCCCGAGCCGCCGACGGTCCCAACAACTCCAGGGAGGCCTGAGCCGAGGCCGCCGCTTGCTCCGCCTGCTCCCAGGCGTAGGTCAAGGCGTCCGTCTGTTCCAGCAACGGCAGGAGTTGCCGCCTTGAGTCCGGCCCAGGCGCATCCAGGATCGAACGCACACGCCCCGCCACCTCCGCGCTCGAGCATTGCATCATCCGGATCAGCGGCAATGTCAGCTTCTGCTTCTCCAGATCGGTGCCCAACGTCTTCCCCGTCGTCGCCTCATCACCCAGCAAATCCATCACGTCGTCGGCGATCTGAAATGCAACTCCCAGCTCCCTCCCATACTCATCCATGGCGGCAACCGTCGCTACGTCCGCACCCGCATAATGCGCACCCAACCGGCACGACACCGCCGTCAGTTCCGCCGTCTTACCTCGGATGATCTCGAAATACGCCGCCTCATCCAGATCCAGATTCCCTCGATTATGCACCTGCATCATCTCGCCCTCACAGACGAGATTCGTCGCCCGCCCAATCCAACGACACGCCAGCGTCGAATCGAGCGAGGCCGCAAGATGAAATGCGTGAGTAAACAGGTAATCGCCCAGCAACACCGCCGTCTCGTTATTCCACTCAGCGTTCACGGTCGCCGTGTGTCGACGCACACGTGACTCGTCCAAAATGTCGTCATGCACCAGAGTCGCCGCGTGGATCATTTCAACGACAGCCGCCAAAACCCGGTGCGCCGGCTCCACTCGCCCGCACGCCTGTGCCGTCAACAATACCAACGCGGGTCGCAATCGCTTCCCGCGCAACGCCGCCGCACGCTCCACCACACGCCGAACGAACGGGTAACGGCTCGCCAATTCCCCCGCGAAAATCCGCTCCGACTCCGCCAGGTCCGCACCAATGGGCGCATACAGCAAAGCCAGCCGATTCCGTGTCTCGACTACGCCAGGCAGCAGGGCCATCGTCATGATCCAACTCCCGTCTCGGGTCCCATCGACCCTACCGCGGCATCGGTTTCCCCACGCCGCTGAAAATGTCCGCTTCGTCCGCCACGCTTTTCCTCAAGCTGAACACGCTCAATCACCATCTCGCGATCAACGGCCTTGCACATGTCGTAAATCGTCAAGCCCGCCACCGTCGCCGCCGTCAACGCCTCCATCTCCACACCCGTCTTCCCCTCCGTCCACACCGTCGCCTCGACGCGAACCGTCCAGCGATCCGGCGTCGTCAGTTCCACCTCCACACCATCGATCACCAGGGAATGGCAGAGCGGAATCAGTTCCCAGGTCCGCTTCGTCGCCATGATTCCAGCCAACCGAGCCACCTCAAACACATCACCTTTTGCCACCCCTCGATCCCGTATCAACACCAGGGTTTCCTCACGCATCCGTACCAGGCACGACGCACGAGCCTCACGCACGGTCACCGCCTTGCCGGAGACATTCACCATCCGGCTTCCACCCGCTTCGTTAAAATGGGTCAACTTTCCCATCAGATTCCTTGTCCTTCAATTCATTCTGAAATCATTGTATTTTCCCAGGCCCTCGCCTTCAATTCGTACCGTCCATTTTTCCAGTGATTTTCCAAATTCCTGATAGCCAAACCCCCTGCCGTTCTCGTATCGCCACGGGCGGTCGGCTCTCCACCAATCGCCGGATCTCCCTCGACCAATACGCGCTACGTCGATACACAACAATCCACTTCGCGCCTTCGGCCACCTCCTGATCTCCCAGGAAAATCTCCCGCCTCGCCAGCGCAGGCGTGGTGAGGGTCAATCCTTGCATCGGCGCAAGAGTAGGGGCTAATGCCGCGCGATCACCCGAATCTGCCTCCCTCACCAGTCGGTTGAGAAGCCGCTCGTCGACTGCATCACCCCAGTAGGTCAACTCCAGTCCCAGTCGCTCAGCACCCGCCAACCCACCCACCATCGCGTTGTAGTAACTCAGTCCAAACGGATGCACGGCAACCAGCCCATACGCCTGCGCCGCCATGCCGGCCGCCAAGGCCAGACGGCCCCACCGCCACCCCGCCAGCCGATTCCAGCACCACGCGAACCCACTCCCCACCACGATCGCCATCGCGGGAAACACGGGCAGGAACAACCGCTCCCCGTCATAAACCGGCACCCGCGTGCTGAACAAAAGAACCCACCCCGCAATCACCCCCCCCAGCATCAGCAACCAGGGACGGCTGGCTCGATCAAGCCAACTGACCATCACTCCCACTACCCCGAGCGTCAGCAATCCCACCGGCACCGTCGCCACTGCGTAAATCCAAGGATAGTGCCAGGGCACTTCGATATCCCGGTAAACAATCCCGAAATACTGCACCAGAATCGGTGACCGCTCGACGCCCGTCCCAAAATACGCCGCCAATCGCCCGATCGTGTCAAACCACAACCAGGGCCACCCTAACGCAAACACCCCCAACCCCGCACCCAGCCAGAGAGTGAACCCCAATACGGCCCGGCCCCATTCACCCCGCCGCAGCCCCAATCTCGTCCCAATCCAGACCAATGCCACCGGTACCAAAAGCCAACCGTGAATCTTGGTGAGCAGTGCCAGGCCCCAAAGCACCCCCGCCCAAGTGAGCGCGATCAGCGGCGATCGCCTGTCAGTCGCGCGAATCGTCGCCAGCAAGGCCAGCGTCCAAAATAAAGCGACAAAAGTATCCAACGCCCCCAGATGCGCATGGGCAAACATTCGCGGCATCAGGAAAAGCCCGAGCCCTGCACCCACCCCACCCGCCAACCCACCCAACCGAGCGCCTTCCAGCGCCACTCGCCCCACCAGCAATGCATAAGACAACGCCGGCGCAATCCGTCCCGACCGCACAAACAACCCGGTAGGGTCGCCCCCACGGATCAAAATCTCAAAAGGCTCTCCAGCCTTCGACGCCAGACCCAGCAGCCAGCGACCTAGCGGCGGATGCTCCGCGTTATCGCGATAGGTGCGATCGATCACCTCCGGAGTGAAGAACCCCAGCCCGTGCCGCAACGCCAGTTCCACATACTTGCGCCCTGGCCGCACGTCCAGCGGCTCATCGACGGTGATCCCAGGATCGCCTAAGGTCAGAAGCACCACCAAACCAGCCGCCGCGCCCAACCCCCACGCCAGACGCCGCGCCCCTCGCGGCGAATCCGCTGACACACCTCCGCCTACAGGACCAGATCGATCGATTGCCAGCGCCATGCGACGCAGTATCCTTATCGCCGCTTCTCTGGGCAAGTCCGCGTCCCTCGGTTCTCCATCATCGCCGGGGAAATACAAAGCGAGCCTGAAACCGCTCCACAACGTCCCTCAAATCCGGCTCCAGCCGTTTGAGGACTCCCCACTCAATCTCCCTCAGTATCCCTCCGTAAAACGCCTCGGCAATCCCACCCGCGATGCAGGCCATCGTATCGGCGTCACCACCCAGTGAAATCGCGTTTCGCACGGCGTCCTCATAGTCGTTCGACTCCAGGAACGCGATGATCGACGGCGGAACCGAGCCTTGGCACGACACGTCAAACTCGTAGCCCGGGCGAATCGAATCCAGGCTGAGGCTGAGGTCGTATTGCAGCAACCCCTCGATCTCGCTTCGGATCTCCGACTTCGACGCCCCGGTCCGCGCCAGGAAAATCGCCATCGCGGTTGCCTGCGCCTCACGCAGACCTTCCGGATGGTTGTGCGTCACCTCCGCAGTGCGAGACGCCTCCCGCAGCACCTCGTCGAGCGTATCGAAAGCCCAGGCGACCGGGCTGACCCGCATGGCCGACCCATTGCCCCAACTATTGTAAGGCTCTCGCTTCCGGTCCAGCGCCCAGCCTAGAAAGGTTCCCCCGTAGCCGGCGTGCCGGTAACGGTGAAAATAATCATGATATGCATCGATATAGGAAGTGCCCGAGAGCAGGCAATCCGCCACCGCCACAGTCAGAACCGTGTCGTCGGTGAACCGATGGTACTGACCCAGCAAGGGGAACTTCTTGGTCTTCGTCCCCGTCCCTTCATGAACCGAACCAATCACGTCACCGGCAATCGCACCCAGCATCGGGCCATCTCCGGAATTGCTTTATAGGGAACCAATCGGTTTGCAGACTCTCCACATCTTCAAAGTGACCGATCCCCTGTGATCCGCCAAGTCAGCCGTCCCCGTACGCCGGCATTCGCCGGCGTCGCAGCGGTGGGTCTTGTGTGCAAAGAGAGACGAACCCGGACCCGGCCTCCCCCTTGCGGAGAAGGCCGGATCCGGGCTCGTCTGAGACGATCGGTGACTCTGGTGCCGAGGGCCCCGCATTGTGCCCTTGTTCGCGCTTGCACTGGCTCGATCAGGGCTCGTCAGCCTTCTTCAACGTGACCAGTCGCTTGATCCGCTCCGCAAGCAGCGCGGCGTCAAACGGCTTCTTGAAGGCGTCGTTGAACCCCAGGTTGAACAGTTCCTCGCCAGGCTCTTCACTCGTGAGCGCGACGAGAATGGTGGTGACGTGGTCCGCACTCTTCCGCAGGTTCTGAGCAATCTGCCCGGCTTCGATCCGGCCCAGGGCCATATCGATGATCACGCAATCCGGGTGGAAGCTCTCCGCGCGAATCCCCGCCTCAAAACCGCTCGCGGCGGTCTCGATCCGGAAGTCCTCGCTCTCACGCAACTGCTCACGCAGCGCGGCCTGCAGCGGCGCATCGACGCCAATCACCAGCACCTTGCTGTAAACCTCGGCTTCCAGTTCCCCCAAGGGCATCCCGTGCTCTTTGAGGAAACGGACCAGGTGCTCGCGAGGAATCCGACGATCCTGGGAACCCGGGATCCGATACCCGCGCAAGCGGCCCGAATCGAACCACTTACTCACGGTCCGCGGCGCGACCTTGCAGATCTTCGCCACCTGGCCCGTGGTGAACACCTTTCTCATATCGAGGACTCCACTCGCTTCATTCCGTTCGGCGCGAGACCTCGGGGGTCTCCTGACCCCTCCGGCCGGGACGGCTCTGCCTCTCCGGCGACGCCGGACCACGAACAACACCCGAAAAGTGCCGCCCGCTTCTCGACAAGTACCACGCCAAGGGCCGGTAAGGTCCGACCCGGAGCGCAGCGCGTCCCGTTGGCTTCTCGACGACACGACCCACTTTCCTGGTCGGATCGGGCGTCGGCGTGCTGTGCGGTCGAGCGCGAGGGTCATCCACCCCCCCGCCTTGCCACGGTCCGATCTCCTGCCCTCACGCATGAGGCACTCGATCGGCTGCCCTCGGGTCAACTACTGACCCGCCGGCGTTCCGTAACGAACCTGACCGTCAAGACTATTTTTCGATCCGTACGACGTGCGACTTTAACACCGCCCACGCACGTCGATGCGGATTGCCCGAATCCGCGCGATTCCAACGCCGGAATTCGGCCGCAAAACACCGCATTGGACACAGCCGCGGGAGCCATCCTCGGCCCCCGCCGCCACCGCATTATCCCTGCCCCTGTCGAGGGTTCCGTCATTTCCCCGACGGCTTTTCGCGGCCCCGAACCCGAAGCCGGTCGAACAGCCCAGGACGATTCTCGCCTTTTTTCGATCCCGTCCGGCTCACGGCGTCGTCTTTCTTGGCATCTTCGCCACCAGCCGGCAATCCGGCGAGTTGGGCACGTTCGTAATCCGGGTCCAGCCCCGGAAGCGCGTCAACCACAAGAGGACCTTGCAGGTTCTTCTGCTTCTCCGCACTACGCAGGAGATCCACAACCTGGGGATACGTCGCTCCCAGCCGCGCCACCTGCCGGATCAATGTCCCCAGCTCCAGGTCGCTCACCGTTCGCTGATCCGCCCCGTCAGGCCCCCCCCCGATCCGGCTGAGCTGCGCATGAGCATCGTCGGCACTGGCGTTCACCAGCACCCCATTCGGATCGCCCAGCACCAACGGCGGCAACAGCCGCTGCCGACGTCCAAAAATCACGACCTCACACCGCCGGCTGTTCGAAACATGAACCAGCGGCGGCCCCTCGCAATCGACCAGATAAAGGTGGAACGGTTCCGTTGGCCTGTCTCGCAACGCCCGCGCGGCCGCGATTCTCAACGCCATCGCGTCGCCTTGCAGGTTTTCGTCCATCTCCGGAACTTCCATCTCCAGTACATTCACCTTGCCCAGGAAGGCGTCGTTCTCGTCGAGCGTCCGCAACGCGTTGAACGCGCCATAGCGAACCTCCATCTCCGGATTGTTCATCAGCTCGCGCAAGCGCGCGATCGACGACGCCTGGTCGCTCGCCGCCAGCGCCGCCAGCGCAAACGCGCGAAACTCCGGTCGCTTCAACGCCGCGTCCGCGAGCACCTCCGCTCCCGTCGCATCGTTCAGATACGCCAGTCCCTCGGCCGCAAAAAACTGCACGTTCGGATCCGCGCTCTCCAGGCCCGTCTTGAGCATTGGGATCGAGTTCCGCCCGATTCCCTCCAGCTTCAATGCCGTGGTGCCCGACGTCTTCGGATCAAGCAACTCCTTGCCCCACCGCTCCAAACGACTCGCCCGCAGCTCCGGCGTGTCCACAATCGGCAGCAACTGAAGCACTTGAAAGTAGCGAGCCTGGTTCTGGTGATAAATCTCCGGCACATGCAGGATCATGTACTGGTCCGTCTTCGCTTCAGCCAGGCCCTTCTGATCGACGCCGTTCAGCCGGAAAAACCGCGTACCGATCACCGCCTGCAATAGTGCCGCCGTTCGCACGCTCTTGCGCTCATCCTTGATGATCAGCGCGTAAGGAATCTCCTCACGGACTCGCGTCCCCCCCAGAATCCGACCCACCCGCAGGTTTTCCGCCGCATCTCCCGCGCCTGTCACAATCGGGCCGGCCGCGTAGCCCATCACTTTCCCTTCCAGTTCCTGACCCTTCGCATAACCCACCTGCGCCAGTTCGGTCCGCAACAACACGCCGCCGGCCAGACTCGTCGTCGTCGAGGCAGGCGTCAGCTCGATCTCGGCATCGAAAAAATCCGCCTTGGTGACTCCGATAGGAAGCGTCGCCTTCACCAATACTAGCGAGGTCGCACGACTCGCAAGCACGCGGTCTGTCTGCGGCACCATCGCCGCCCGCATTTTGGCCAGCAGTTTTTCGCGATAGAGCCCCGGCTCGGGATCGCTCCCCGTGCCGTCCAGTCCTACCACCAGCCCGACACCCTCCACACGCACCGTTCCCGACGACCGCACGTACGCCACATCCCCCACCGTCTCATCCACCTTCAGCGGCGGCTCTTTCTTCGCCAGCAGCCCTTTGCCGCGCGGCTTGTCCGCGCCCAGCATCGCGACCGCCGCGGCCGAGCCACCCAACACCAGCATTTGCCTGCGGTTCGGTCGTTCCATCGGTTCCGAGCCTCCCTGCTCGTCGCACACGGCGTCCCTAACCCCAGCGCGCGGCCGGGTCCGCCCAAAATCGCCTGGAAATCTACCCCCTTCCCAACTTCTGTCAAGACGACTCGCCTCTTCGCCGAGGCCCCGAACAATGGGCGATGACGGACTCGAACCGCCGACCACCCGCGTGTAAAGCGGGCGCTCTACCAACTGAGCTAATCGCCCCGTTTCCTCAATCGGATTCTATCAGCTACTACCTATTTCGGCCAACCAACCCGCCGATTCATCCCTCGTATACCTTGTGCTTCTGATACAAACGACGAGTCCAACGACTCAGACCCCAACGCACCAGCCCCGGCATCAGCCGATCCGTCCAGAGCAATAACCGGCCCTGCCCTGTCAGCGTGATCTCGCTCCGCCGATGTTTCAACGCACGCACTGTGGCGCGAGCCACCGCCTCAGCCGACATCGACCGCCGATGCTCCGCCTTCACGAACGCCGTATCCACCAGCACGTTGCTCTCAAACTCCGTCCGCGTGAAACCCGGATTCACCAGCAAAACATGAATCCCAGCCCCAGACCACTCGCAACGCACCGCATCCACCCACCCCGCCAGCGCGAACTTGCTCGCCGAATACTCCGAGCGACCCGGTAACGCCCGACGCGCCACAATCGAGCCAATCACCGCCATACCCGGCCGGTCTCCTTTGCTCAGCAACGGATACAGCCCACGCGATAATTCTGCCACGGCCACGCAATTGAGGGCCAGCAACTGCGTCAGGATTGACGGTTCATGGCTCAAAAACCTGCCGTAGGCACCCGCACCCGCCCCATGAATCACCCAATCCAGCACACCACCGAACTGTTCCGCCACCGTCTCCACAATCCGCGCCCGGCCCTCATCCTGCGTCAGATCCGCGGCAATTACGGACACTTGATCCGGTCGCTGT
Source organism: Isosphaeraceae bacterium (assembly GCA_041750675.1). Lineage (GTDB taxonomy): Bacteria > Planctomycetota > Planctomycetia > Isosphaerales > Isosphaeraceae > BPJS01. The sequence goes on from JBGSYY010000456.1 coordinate 12,408, forward strand.
CCAACCTCGACGGCGACCCGCCGCGTTTCTTCAAGGCGCGTTTCCGAGCGCCCCGTCAGCACCAAACGCACACCAACACGTGCCAGCTCCAAGGCGATCGCCCGACCCAGTCCCGACGAAGCCCCAGTCACCAACGCGCAACGTCGCAACGTCTCCTGAGTTCGATTCATTACCTTCATGACCTCGCTGGAAATGCAGATGCGGCGCTCACACCCCGCCGAGACCGTCATGCGTTTCGGCAAACCCTCGACGTTTGCCCAGATTGCCTAGCGCGTCAAGTCGTCGTCATTCAAGGATCCCGATACGCGCGTTGTGGCCATGTTTTCGGTGGAACGCCGTCGCCAGCCATCCGAGCCAATGACCTCCGGTTCGCTTGCAACGATCACCGGAGCCGGTGCGGCCGACCGAGTCACCACAGTGCTCGAATTCCTCGGTGGCTGATTTGAAGAAACCACCACCGGCTGGCTCACCACTCCCGGAACGTCGCAATACGAACCCGCCACCACCACCGGCTGCCCCTTCTTCGGCTTCGAAGTCGACGCCATCACCTTCGGCGACGAAGTCACCATCGGCGTCCCCGCCACACCGAGCGGATTCTCTCCATAGTAGTAATGGTTGTGTGTGCATCCACTCAACGCCAGAATTCCCGGCAAGAGGAGCAGTGCGAGGTTGGGCCGGCGAGTTGGCATTGCCTGCCTCTCCAATATCTTCCTTCAAGGCGTGCGCGAGGATCCGAACTGTGCCTCCAACCATGGTCGGCTCGCGAGGCGGGGCGGACTTTAACGAATCTCCGGTGAACCGCCAACCTCAGTTCGGCCGACGGTCACCCCGCCGCTTTCGCTCATCGACCTCCAGGCCCTCTCGCGCTTTCCCGACGCTTTCCCGCAATCCCTCGGAAAGCCGCGCCAGCACCTCATCACTCGTCAGCCCAACCAGTTCCGAACACTCAATCGCTCGCCCGTAATGCACAAACATGGTATGAGCTCGGGGAAACCGACGGCTTCGAGGCCACGCTTCATACGTTCCCGCCAGACCCGCCGCAACAATCGGCACCCCAGCTCGCGACGCCAGTACGGCGATACCCGGCTTCAACGGCGCCAGTTCGCCATCCACGCTCCGCGTCCCTTCCGGAAAAAACGTCACGATCGAGCCGGCCCTTAGTCGCTTCAACGTCTCCTTCACCCCCTGAATCCCGGCCCCCTCACGCTCAATCGGAAACCCACCCATCGACCGAATGAATGGACCCAAAATCGGCTTGAATAACGTCGAACGCGCCACGTAATTCAGCGGCCTCGGCAGCCTCACCCCCAGCACGAATACGTCCAGGTGGCTCAAATGATTGGAGATCAGCAACACTCCGCCCCGTGCAGGCACATTCTCGACCCCCGATGCCCGTATCCCGCCAAAGAGCCAGCCGACCCCCAGCACCACCCGACGCACCAGTCGATACCACGTCCAGGAGAGCCACGAACGATCCAGTCTACTCGCCACCCCGCCGCGACCGCCTCGCTTCGCGACCGCCTCGCTGCGCGATTCCTCTCTGCTCATCCGCCGAGACTCCTCGGATCGCCTGCCTCGGGCGGCACAACTACGCAACCGCCGCCCGTTCCCAGGGTCACCGCGCGCGCCACGTCATCCATCGTCCGCCCCACCGCCACAAGCCGAGAGTGATCCGGCGTCCAGGCGCACGACAGGCGTGCCAGCGATTCGCGTTCGCTGCGTGAGCCATCAATTCGGCTCGCAATCAGATCCACGACGTCGTCGATCGCCAGGCCCGTCGTATCCACAATCAGCGCGTCTCCGGCCGGTCGCAACGGACCAACAAGCCGCCGCGCATCGCGATCATCTCGCTCACGCTGCTCCCGCAAGACCATCTCGGCGTCGACCGTCTCTCCCCGCGTCCGCAACTCCGCATGACGCCGCCCCGCACGCTCCTCGGGGCTAGCCGTCAGGAAAATCTTGCACAGCGCATCCGGAAAAACCACCGTTCCCTGGTCCCGCCCTTCCGTCACGGTCGACCCCTGCAGAGCAAATTGGCGCTGCCAACCCACGAGTCGCTCCCGGATCGCCCCGCAGCGAGCCACGCGACTCGACGCCTGAGACACCTCCGGATCGCGGATCGCCTCCGACACATCCTCGTCGTTCAAAAACACGGCGAGTCCGTCCAACCTCACCTCGATCCCCGCCGCCAGAGCAGACAAGGCGGCCTCATCATCCACGATCCCACTGCGGATCGCCGCCAACGCCACCGCGCGATACATCGCCCCGGTATCAAGAAATCGCCAACCCAGCCGTTCGGCAAGCCGGCGCGCGGCCGTGCTCTTGCCCGCGCCGGCTGGCCCGTCGATTGTCACCACCTGTCGCAATGTCAAAGGCCCCTCGTTTCCCTCAACAATTTAATCGAGATACAGAACCGCTCAAGGGCTCGATCCCTTCACATCACCCGACCCGAACCCATTCCATTCGCAATCGGCTGACGATCCGCGAACCCGGTATGCAGGTCGTGCCAGTAAGCCACCTCCGGCTCACCCAAACGCCAGCACAGATACACCTCGCGACCGTCTCTCATGCTGGGAAAGTCACACAGCCCATCCAGACCCTTCATCTCCACGCCAATCGCTTTCAACTCCTCGATATACTCATTCAAACGTCCACGCTCCGTCTCCAACTCCTCCTCGCTCCGACCGACCTCCTCGTCGTACAACTGCCCCGCGCTCTTGCTCGGCTCGCGGCGTCCTGCGATCACCGACAGCCGCTGTTCCAGCTCGTTCACCTCACCCCACTGCCGCACAACATCACCGACAATTTGCCGCACGAGCGGCAACGCTCGATTCGCATCCTCAACCGTGAAATAACGCTTCTTCGCTCGCACTGGTGTTGATGTCATCGATTGTCCCGATCTCCGCGATAACGGATGAAGATGATTGCGGAGCCAGCATGCCGGCCGGGTCGATCTCGATAGGCCCGCAGTTCCGGGCTTCTTCAAATCGACCCGACCCCAGCGCACATGCCCGGAACACGTCGGCTCTCCGATCCCCGTCCACCCATGCACGCCGTCAAAAACATTATAGGGTGGACCCTCGCGCTCGCAAGCGGACCCACCCACGGCTCGCCTCCCTTTGGGAGACTATTCCCCGCGGCGTATCTTCCCACTGGCCAAAACCGCCGCGACTTCCGCCGCTGTTCGCGTGTTAAATACATCGCCTCGCGTCAACCAACCCCGACGCGCCACCGCCACCCCATACTCCACATTCGCGATCGCACCTGTGGCGTGTGCGTCCGGGTTGATCACGATCATCACTCCCGCGTCCCGCGCGGCTCTCGCGTGCGGTGCGTCCAGGTCCAGCCGGTGTGGATCGGCATTGATCTCGATCATCGTCCCATGCGTCGCGCACGTGGCGATCACGGCGTTCAGATCGACCTCATACGCCGCCCGCGTCAGCAGCAACCGCCCACTCGGGTGACCCAGCATCCGCACACTCGGATGCGCCGCCGCACGGCAAATCCGCGCCGTCATCTCCTCACGCGGCTGTCGGAAGCTCGAATGCACGCTTGCCACGACATAATCAAAACCGGCAAGCACCTCGTCGGGATAATCCATAGTCCCATCCGCCAGAATGTCGCACTCAATCCCCTTGAACAGCCGGAATTGTCCTCCGTACTTCGCATTCAAGGCATCAATCGCCGCCCACTGCTCACGCACACGCTCGATCGACAATCCGCCCGCGTAAAACGCCGACCGCGAATGATCGGCGATCCCCAGATAATCAAACCCCATCCCACGCGCCGCCTCCGCCATCTCCTCCAGGGTGTTGATGCCATCGCTCCAATCCGTATGGCAGTGAAACGTTCCCGTCAGTTCCCCGCGCTCGATCAACAGCGGGAGTCGTCCGGCCTCCGCCGCTTCGATTTCTCCCATATCTTCTCGCAATTCCGGCGGAATCCACTCCAACCCCAACGCCCGGTAAACATCCGCCTCCTCGCGGCACGCGATCGGCCCCTCGTCTCCCTCGAGCGCGTACTCGCTCAGCTTCAACCCCCGCGCCTGCGCCCGCCGCCGCAGATGGATGTTGTGGGCTTTCGACCCTGTGAAATAGTTCAAGGCGAGAGGGTATTGCTGTTCCGAAACCCCGCGAACGTCGCACTGAACTCCCTGCGCCAGCCGCACGCTCAGCTTGGTCGGTCCGTGACCCAAGATCGACTCCACCTCGGGCCGCGACGCCAACAATCCCAGCACCGTCGCCGGATCGCTTGAGGCGAACAGCAAATCCAGATCTCCGATCGTCTCCGCCCGACGTCGCAAACTCCCTCCCACATCCGCCCTCACCACTCCCGCCGTACCCCGCAACGCCTCCAAAAGCGGTCCCGCCAACCGATCCGCCGTGTGCAGCCGCAACCGCTCGCCACTCGTTTCGATGAATGCGATCCCCTCCAAGATCTTCGCCGCCGTCTTCTCGCCAAATCCTTTCAGGCCCGCGATTTTTCCGGATTCCGCAGCCTTTTTTAGATCGTCCAGCGACGCAATCCCCAACTCCTCGTGCAACATCTTCACTTTCTTCGGCCCCAAGCCCGGCACGCGCAGCAAGGCCAACAAACCGGTCGGCGTCTCTCGCTTGAGGTTCTCAAACTCCTCCAGCCGACCCGTCGTCACCAATCGCGTGATCTTGTCCCGCATCGTGTCGCCGATCCCCGGCACCTTCTCCAAACGACCATCGACGAGCATCTCCGCCAGATCATCCGTCAAGCCCTGCACCGACTGCGCCGCCGCGTGATAGGCACGACACCGAAACGGATTTTCTCCCCGGATCTCCAGTAGGGTTCCCAGGTCATCCAGCACCTGTGCGACTTGCTTCGCATCCATCGACCACACCCTCCTCGCCCCGTCAGCCTCGCGAACACAACCCTGGCCGCCTCGTCGCCTGCCATCTTATCGCGCTCTTGCGAGTGGCAGGGCCGCTCACTTCTTCCCAGTTCCCGCGGCCTCCGATAGTCTCAAACAAAGAAGAAACATTTCGTGCGAGCGGTCCGTAAGCGGCAAACCAATCGGCCGATACGCTCACCAGCTCAACTTCCCATCTCCGCTCGATTGCGGTGCTTACCACCGCGGAGCCGCCCTCGCCATGCGAACTCTCGAACTGAAATTCCTCGAAGGTGCCAACTACTGGTCCGACCAATCCCTGCTCGCGGGCTTGCTCGAACTCCCGACTCTCGAAAACCTCTCGATCGCTGAAATCCCCAACATCCACTCCCTGATCGCCGACCTTCCCGCCCCCCACCCATCCGACCCCGCCGCCCAGGATGTGGCCAACCGGCTTGCCATCATTCGTCTCGGCCGCGAACCCGCCATCCGCCTCCCCGAACACATCGCCCGAATTCTCCTCGGACTCACCGGCGCTCACGCGACCTTCGCGCGCACCGCACCGGCGTCACTCCACTGCTACCATGTTGTCCTCGGCGTCGACGATCCAATCCTCGATCGCGATTGCATCGACACCGCCTGGACCCTTCTCTGCCGGGCTTTGAACGGCCTGCCGAACGAGACCGCCGCCATTCTGTCGGCTCTCATGGCCCGTGCCAACGACGAGCGCCTCGGCCCCAGCACCTGGAGTCTGGTACGGGCTGCGGAACAGCGTGGAATCCCGACTGCTCGCCTCAGTGATTCTCATTCGCTCATCCAGCTAGGCTGGGGAAACCGCCAGCATCGCCTCTGGACTTCCGAGACCATCACACCAGCTCGATCGCCTCCGCCATCGCGGGTGACAAGCAGCTCGCCCGTTCCCTTCTCCTCCGTGCTCATGTTCCTGTTCCGGCGGGCCAGATCGTTCGCTCCGCCGCCGAGGCCTGGGACGTCGCCGCAACACTGGGCCTCCCCGTCGTCGTCAAGCCACGCGACGCCAATCGAGGCCGCGGGGTCTCAACCAGCCTTTCCACACGCGAGCAGGTCGAATCCGCCTATCTCCTCGCCTCTCGCGTCCGCCTGCCCGAGCATGCCGATGTCCTCGTCGAACGCCACATTCTCGGAGTCGAGCATCGGCTTCTCGTCGTTGACGGCCGAATGATTGCCGCCTACCGCAGCGCACCCCCCTCCGTAGTCGGCGACGGCCGCCGCTCGATCGCCGAACTCGTCACCGAGTTGAACCGCGACCCCTCACGCGGCACCGACTGGCGCGACAAACTCAGTACCGTGATCCTCGACGACCAGGCCCTACTCTTCCTCCAATCGCAGGGACTCACAATCGATTCGATCCCACGGGCCAGCGAAGTCGTGGCCGTGCGCCGCGAAGGAGATCTCTGCATCGACGTCACCAACCTCGTCCACCCCGACATCGCCGAACATGCCGTCGACGCCGCCGCGATCGTCGGGCTGGATGTCGCAGGAATCGACGTCATCGTCGCCGATATCGGCCGCCCGCTCGCCGAGCAAGGCGGGGCCATCATCGAGGTCAACTCGGGCCCATGTCTCGCCGGCCACGTCGAGCCATCGGAAGGCCCCCCCCGCCCCGTCGCCGAGGCGATCATCCAAACTCTCTTTGCGACAGGTGACGACGGCCGAATTCCCATCATTGCCGTGACCGGAGCCACCACGCGTTCCGAGCTCGCACTTCGTATCGCCAACAGCCTCGCCGCGGTCGGGCTTGCGGGGCCTGGACTTGCGCCCAGCCCGTCCCTTGTCAAGAAAGGAGCCGTCGCCCTATCCTCACACCCCGGTATCCTCCTCCGACATCCCCGACTCGATCTCCTCGTCGTCGATGTCTCTCACAACGCAATCCATCGCCAGGGAATGGGTTTTGACCGCTGTCACATCGCCGTCCTTTGCTCCCCCAGCAGCCCGGAAGAGGCCCAGGCCGCGCAATTCCTCCTCAAACATCGAAATCCCACCGGCATCATCGTCGCACGGGCTGAGGACCAACCCCTCCTGGATTCTCTCGATCTGGCACCACTCCATCAGACCATCGTCCCACCGACGCAGACTCTCGAAAGCGCCGTTGCCAACGCTCTCATCCCTAGAGAATCCGCATAGGATCGGCGAGATCCACGCGTCCGCCTCGAAACTCGGCTGGCGTGCCCGGCCTCGAATTGACCGCGAGATCTCGCACTTTGAGATTCCCTGACGAGAAAGATTCTTCAACGGTTTCCGTTGACGCGCCCGCACCCTTCGATTATGTTTCCGCCGCCTTGGACTGTACCGCTCGTTACGATCGGCTCAGCCCAGGGAAACGCACGATTCGCTCACGGATGAGAGATCCTCGGCAAGCCGCTCGACGCGCTAAGTCCGGTTCCCACACGACCCGGATCTCGCCACGGATCGGAGGAATACCCAATGCATCGGATGCACCGATTCCCCGCCTTGTTCGGGCTGCTCGCGACGCTCGGCCTGCTCGCCGCAACGGCCGCTCCAGCCTCGGCCTCGCTACTCCGACCCGGTGCCGGCAGGGCGTATCCCGACATCGCCGCCGACATCAACGGCAAGGTCACCTACACCTACGACGCCGCCTCGCAAACCGGTGTCTTCCACGTCACCAACACGCCCTATTTGCTCGCCGCCGGAACCACTTCCGCCTACGAGTACCTCGTCGCCACAAATCCCGAGACCAACAGCCGGTCCCAGGAAATTCAGGTCATGCTCGACAAGACCGGCCAGCTCATTCCCAGCACTCAAAACCTCTACGAACTCTACGGCTCCATCGTCGCCGACGGCCAAACCTACTCCGGTCTGTTGCTCAAGGGAATTCCGACCGCCTTCGGCTCTCAGGATCTCGGTCCCGTCGGTGTCAACGGCGCTGATATGTTCGACGTCGAGTTGGACGTCACCGGCGGCGCTCTCGCCTCCTACTTCGGCGACTCCGCTTACATGCGGATCTCCCCCGAACTGGCCAGCAGCTTCCAGGGCAAGTTCGATGAGGACTTCTCCGCCGGCAAGGCCACCAGCAACACACGTACCTATCGGGCTCCGCTCCCCTTCCCCATCCCCGAGCCCAGCACCCTCGCCCTGCTCGCCCTCGGCCTCGGCGGAACCGCGCTCGGTCATGCCCGCCGACGCACCCGCCGTTCCGCTTGAGTGCTTCGGTCTCGCCTCCACGATAGCCAACGACCCGCGGCCCGGTGGTTCAAACCGCTAGGCCGCGGGTCGCTTTGCGTTTCAGACTACTTTCCCTATCGAGTCAGTCCGCCGCCATCGCCGCCGACAACTTGCCCAGCGCCTCGTTCTCAATCTGTCGCACGCGCTCCCGCGTCAGTCCGAGCGACTCCCCAATCTCCTTCAGCGTCCGCGCAGGCATGTCATTCAGACCGAAACGCATCCGCAACACGGTCGCCTCGCGTGCGTCCATCGCGTCTAACCGGTCGAGAACCAAGCGAAGATTGTCGGCCTCCACCATCTCGACGTCGGGCGGTCGCGTTCGCTCGTCCATCAACATCTCACCCAGGCTCCAGCCTCCTTCGGGCTGGTCCGACTGCGGAACCAGGTTATAGACCTTGATCGCCTTCTTCACGATCGCCATCTTCTTCTTGGGCAGTTCAAGGTGCCGCCCAATCTCTTCAAACGTCGCCGGTCGACCCAATGCCTCTTGAAGCTCCGCGCTCGCACGTCGCCACTTGCACAGCAACTCCATCATGTACGCCGGAATCCGGATCGGCTTGGCAGTGTTCACCAGGGCCCGCTTGATCGACTGCTTGATCCAGTAGCTGGCATACGTGCTGAATCGCGTCCCAATCGAAGGATCGAACCCCTCTACCGCTCGGAGCAACCCGAGGTTCCCTTCCTCGATCAAATCCTGCAAGGCGAGGCCCTTCCCCACATAGCCCCTTGCAATATTCACAACCAATCGCAGGTTCGCCCGGATCATTCGGTCCCGCGCCGCCGATTCCCCTCGCGCAATTCCATGCGCCAGCATCTTCTCCTCGTCCGCGTTCAAGAGCGCGACTTCATTGATTTCGCGGAGGTACGTCTCGAGTGGGCTTTGAACCACGTCTCGGCGATGGCGTCGGATGCGGGCCATGCGGGTCCTCGTCAAGTCTCGTTCGGCTCGAAACGGGTCAGTGCGATGGGCGGCTCGCGGATCTCAATCTGCGACAGGGCTTGGCCACTCGTCTCGGCATCCGACCGAACTCAGCGCGCATCGCTCCCCCGCGCCAAGATCCGCACTCCTCTGCGGCGACCTGCGTCCACCCCGCCCCCACATGGTTCTCTCTCAGAACCAATCACCTTTCGGAGATCGGTCCTAAGAGCGGCTCACCTTCGGCCGCTCCCCACCATGTGGTCCGCGATATGTAGGAATGTATCGGAAAACGAGACTGGGGAAAATTAGGTAGGCTTGAAAATTTGGGCTGTTTATGACGTATGGCGATTATGCCGATTTTACGTAGCATCTTTCGACCGCCAGTTCCTGGACACACGCGTTTTTTCCTTCATCCCAACGCCGGTAACCTGATGACCGAGATCAAAACGTCTCGTAAACTCTTGCCACCGCCACGACACACGCGCCGTCTGGCGAGCAATTTCTCTATTCTCAGTTCGGGAGAGTTCGCGGATGAAGAAGGCATTGATCCTTGGCATTACCCTGATGGGCACGGTCGGCCTGGCCAGCGCATGGGCGTACGCCGCTGTCGATGATCCCGAGATCACCATCAAAGAGGTCATGAAAACCGCCATGAAGGGCGGCCTTGCCAAGACCACCATCGAGGGCAAGGCAACCGCCGAGCAGGAGGCCGAACTGCTCAAACTCTTCAAGGCCCTCGCCGCCAACTCACCGCCGCGCGGCGATAAGGCCAGTTGGGACGAGAAGACCGTCGCATTGGTGAACGCCGCCCAGGCCGTCGTCGACAAGAAGCCCGATGCCTCGACGACCCTCAAAACGGCCGTCAACTGCAAGGCCTGCCACGACCTTCACAAGGGCGAGTGATTCGCCTCGCGCGATGCCCCGTCCTTGCCGAGATCCCGTAGCAGAATCGTAATCCGCTCCACTGACAAAGACGACGCCCCGCCAGACCTGCAAACGGTCCGGCGGGGCGTCTTTTTTTCTCGACAATCAAGTTGGCCACGCAAGGTTCCGAGGGGAACGAAGCGAATTATTCCGCCTCGGGTTCCTTCTCGGCTTCTTCGGTTACCTCCGGTTCGCTCGCCTCTGGCTCGTCGGCCTCAGCCTCAGCTTCGGCTGCCGCTTCACTCGGCGTGCTCAGGTCGCCGAACAGCGGACCACCGCCGCCCAGCCCACCCTTTAGCTCGCGAGTCTCGGCACGGGCCTGGCCAGAGCCGTCGCCCTCCTCGCCCTCTTCTTCCTCGCCGGTCCAGGTCGACTTCTTCCGCGACAAGCCGATCTTTCGATCCGCGCGGTCCACCCGCAGGATCTTCACTTCGATCTCGTCGCCGACTTTCACCACCTCTTCCGGGCTTTCCACCTTGTGGTCGGCCAATTCCGATATGTGCAGCAACCCTTCGAGACCCGGCTCCAGCTCGACGAAGACACCGAAGTTCGTCAGCTTCGTCACCTTGCCCACGACCGTGTCGTTCGGGTGGTAGCGGTCCGGAATGTCCGTCTCCCAGGGGTCCTGCTTGAGCTGCTTCAGCCCCAGCGCGATCCGCTTCCGCTCCTGATCAACATTCAGGACCTGGCAAACAACGGTCTGCCCCTTCTCAAGCAGCTCGTTCGGATGCCCGATCTTCCGCGTCCAGCTCATGTCCGAGATGTGCAGAAGGCCGTCGATCCCTTCCTCGATCTCCACGAACGCCCCGTAATTCGTCAGGTTGCGCACCGTGCCCTCGACCGTCGTCCCAGGCGGGTACTTCTGCGCCACCTCGTCCCAAGGGTTCGACTGGGTCTGCTTCATGCCCAGCGAGATCTCTTGCTTCTCCTTGTTGATCCCCAGAACCACAACCTCGATCGGGTCGCCGATCTGGACCAACTCGCTCGGATGGTTGATCCGCTTCGTCCAGCTCATCTCCGAGATGTGTACCAGACCCTCGATGCCCTCTTCGAGCTTCACGAAGGCTCCGTAGCTCATCACGTTGACAACCTCGCCATTGATCCGCGAGGCCACCGGATACTTGCGCTCGACTTCAAGCCACGGGCTCGGCTGCTTCTGCTTCAAACCAAGCGCAATCTTCTCGCGCTCCTTGTCGACATGCAGAACCATCACCTCAATCTGATCGTCGATCTTCACCATATCGCTCGGGTGGTTGATCCGCCCATAGCTCATGTCGGTGATGTGCAGCAGCCCGTCAATCCCACCCAGGTCCACAAACGCGCCGAAGTCGGCGATGTTCTTCACCGTCCCCATTCGCACCTGGTTCGGCTCGATCTCACCCAGCAGTTTCTTTTTCTGCTCCTCGCGGACCGTCTCGATCAGCTTGCGTCGGCTGACCACAATGTTCCGGCGGCTCTCGTCAATCTTCAGAATCACGCATTCGATGTCGCGGTCGATGTAATCGCCAATGTCCGAGGGACGGCGGATATCCACCTGGCTCGCCGGCAAGAACACGTTGACGCCAATATCGACCAGCAACCCGCCCTTGATCTTCTTCGTGACCTTGCCCGTCACGATGTCGCCTTCCTTGTGCCGGGAGATCACATTCTCCCAGGCCCGCATTCGGTGCGCTTTCTTGCGGGACAAGACAATCTCGCCCGAGTCGTCCGTCATCCCCTCCAAAAGCACCTCGACCGAGTCGCCAATCTGCGGCGGCGCCTCGGCGTCGTCCCACTCATCGAGCGGCACGAGACCTTCCGACTTGTAACCCACGTCGACGATCACCTGATCGCCCACGATCTCAATCACCTTGCCCGACACAATCGTTCCAATGACAAAGTCCTGGCCTTGCACCAGGAATTCACTCATCGGATCTTCGTTCTCCGTGTCGAGCGCGAGATTCAGCTCCGACTCGTCAATATCAAATTCACGAAGTAGAGTACGGTCAACCATGAAACTGTGCCGAGGTGCAACGCACCGGGGACGACACGTGCGGCCAGGGCGCGTCTCTCCCGTCAGGCCGACGGACATCCAGAGGAAAATGGTTTGTGTGCAAATAACCACCACGTCCCACGCGCCCGGGTCCGCGATGATGTGAACCGGAGATTGTAGCCACCCCTCCGCAACCCGCATAGCCCACTACCAACTCATCTAATCACTCTCCCAAACTAAACTTGACCGAATCGGCCACCTTCGTTAGCGTCCCTAACTTCTAACTACAGGCTTTTCTGAATCCAGAATTTCCCCACGCGCGACCGCGAGCATCCGCCAAGCGTCCCGCCGAATTCCATCCCAGGAGCAAGACCCCCATGCGAAGGATCGCCCTCGGCGGAGCTTTGCTCGCCACATTGGTTGTGCAAGCCGGTTGCGGTACGTACAACACACGCCAAGCCGCCGCGAAGGCCGCCGCCGCCTACCCCGCCTCCGCCGAGACGCCCACTCTCATCCAGGGCGGACTCGACCCCGATGTCCAGATCGCCGCCGGCGCAAACGCCGAAAGCCAGGCCCCACAACGTGCGACCGTATCCGATTCGACCATGCTCCAGGGCACCCTCGGCGATGGCTACCGAGACAGCCCCTCTCCCGACTTCTAATCGTCGTCGGCCGAAAAAGAGTTTTGAGGAAGTGACGTCCGCTTCACCAGGCAGTTAAGTCAGAAGGCCGGCGCTGATCCAGGCTCTCGCGAGCCTGAATCAACGCCGGCCTCGTCTCTTTTATCACCTCAGCATATCACACCCATCACAGCCCGCTCAGATCCGCCGCATACGCTCGCGCTCCACTCTTCAAGCCCAACCGGTCCACTGCCTCCTTCGTCGCAGGTACCGTCAGGCTCCGTCGCGGCGACACCGACACTCCCACCAACGTCGCAGGCACTGCCTCCTCACCCGTCTTCGTCCCCACTATCGTCAGCCCATGCAACACCAGCGGGCTCGCATTGTCGATCCGCACCCGGAAGTTCACCACGTTACGACCCCGGCTGTCTCGCGTCAGATCCTTGCGTATCGTCACCTGAACCAGCCGGTCCAGCAATCCCGTCGCAAGTCCATCCGCCAACGCCTTTACCTCAGCCTTCTCGCCCACTGGTACCGTAAACTTCCCACTCTCCTGCCACTTCCGACCCGTCACGTCCGACACCAGCACCTCCACTACCGCCTCATTTCCGCCCATCAGCTTCACCCGGCAACCAATCGACGGACCTTCCGGCAACGCCGGTACCCCAGTCTCCGTCCGCAAACCCAACACCAGAACATCCTTCAACGCCGTCCGAAGCTCTCCCGCCAGAACATCGCTCGACGCTCCCACAGAATCCACTTCCACATACAGCACACCAGGCTCGCTCAACTGACTCACATCACGATCCGCCAGCCGATCCACAAATTGACGCGCCAACGCCAGCTCGCTCGTGTTCGCCCAGCTCTTCGACAACCGCCCAATCAGCGTCCAGTCCATTCCCGCCGCAACCCGCCACAACACCAGCTGAGCCACCGAGTCCGGCGCTCGCTCAATCGCCAGCAACCGCAACGCCTTCTGTACCGGCTCACGCTCGGTCAGATCGCTAATCTCACCCAGTTCCAGCACCTCGCCTCGTCCCGGAACCAGCACGCGGGCCTGATCCGTCGG
>JBGSYY010000457.1:0-3808 GCA_041750675.1 Isosphaeraceae bacterium
GCGTCGAGCCGCCACAAGCCCGCGCCGCCCTGAGGCAGGTCGGCCGAAATGGTCCAGTCCTGCAGGAAGTTGGCCCGGTAGTGGAAGATCTTGCCCAGGCGGCCCTCGTCGATGAGCTGCTTGGCCAAAGTGACGGCCGGCACGCGGCGATAGTTGTACCACACGGTGTTGGGCACGCCGGCCTTCTCGACGGCCTCGACCATGGGCAACGCTTCCTTCAGGGTGCGCGCCAGGGGTTTTTCGCAGAGCACCATCTTGCCGGCCTCGGCGGCGGCGATGGCAACCTCGGCGTGGGTGTCGTTGGGGGTGCAGATGTCGATGGCGTCGATGTCCTTGCGATCGATGAGCTTTCGCCAGTCGGTTTCGCTCGACTCGTAACCCCACTGCTCAGCAAACTTCTGAGCGTTCTCGGCATTTCGGCCGCAGACGGCCTTCAGCACCGGGCGGTACGTTACATCGAAGAATTGCGAAACCTGCTTGTAAGCGTTGGAGTGGGTGCGGCCCATGAAGCCGTAGCCGACCAGACCGATGTTGAGTGGTTTTTTCTGGGCCATCTGGGGAAGCTCCGTGTCGCATCTCGAAAAGGGTGTTTGGGATCTTGTCGAAATCAAGTCGCTGTCGCGCTAGGCGGCATCGGTCGAATACGGGGCCAGACGCAGGTGGAAACCGCGCGCGGCCTCGGCCTGATTCTCTGGCAGGCTGGCGAGGCTCCAATAGGGAGCGGGAATCCAGGCGTCGATCAACGCGGGCAGGAGGCGAGGCCAATCGGTCTGGTCGTCGTGGCGAATCGGGGGCCAGGCATCGTTCCAGGTATGCGTATCGACGACGCGAACCGCGCCGATCCAGCCCTTGAAGCGTTCGAGCAGGCCCAGCGCGCCGGGCAGCGGCTTGCCTTCGTCGGTGACGACATGGCCGCCCAAACGCGCGGCGGCGTCGGCCCGTGTGACATCCAGCTCGATGCCGAAGGTGGGTCGGTCGACGGCGCGAAGTACCTCATCGACCAGATGGGGCGGCGCGACCTCGTCGAACGGTGGCGACCAGAGCAACCGGATGCCACGCTTGGCCGCAAGCGAAACCATCGGACCAAGCCCGTCGATCAGATGCGCCACGCGCTGGCGCTCGATCGGTTGGGCCGGATCGAGCAGCGATCGGCCGAAACCGGCGACGAGATCGCGAGCGCCCAGTGCCGAGGCCAGGTCGAGCATCGGCTCCAGCACATGGCCGGGAAGCAGAACGCCGTCGCGCGTCGGTCCATCGACGTGCGCGCGGAGGATGGGCACCGCCAGGCCGGCGTTTCGCACCGCGCCCGTCAGGGCATCGACCGACGACCGCCTCGCCCCGGAGACCTCAAAGGTCTCATCAGTCGAATGCAGCTCAAGGGCGACCGCCTCGAAGCCGGCTGCACGCGCATGTTGAAGCGCACGGGGCAGGTCCGCGAGAAGCGAGGGCCGGACGTTTTCCAGAACGAGGGCGGGTCGCGGAGCGATCATGAGCGCATGAGGATAAGGAGAGGTTGGTGAGAGGTCAGGCGACCCAGCCGTGGGCGTCGCGCACGGAGATCATGGCGCAGAGGATGTTGTTCCAGGTGTCGGGTTTCGACATGACGGCGTTGGGGAACATGCAGCCATCCCAGCAGATATGTTGAAACGCCTTGGTGACGCGGCCCTCGGCGTCGCGCATCCAGAAGCCGGCCACGTGGGGGATGTCGAGCTTGCCCTTGGGGTCGTCGGCAAGGCAATGGCGGCCGGTGTGGTCGTGGGTGCCGGAGCCGAAAACGGTGGCGTCGTTCTGGGCGACGTGGAAATCAATGGTCCAGGGCCGCAGGGCGTCGGTGAGGGTCTTGAGCGCGGCGTCGAGAACGGCTTTGTCTTTCCAGTCGTAGTCGGCCGGGAGGATCCGGTCCTCCGGGGCGTTCTCACCCAGGGTGTAGAGCAGGGTATGGGCCATGTCGGCCTGAAAGCCGACGGTTTGCGGCTCGCCAACGCGTTCCAAGAGGTCCACCATCTTGCGCCAGGAATGCATGCCGCCCCAGCAAATCTCGCCCTCGGCGGCGAGCCGTTCGCCGTGGTCGCGGGCGATCTGGGCCGCTTGCTTGAATGTGGCGGCGATGGTTGCCTGGTTGCCGGCGGGGTCCTTGGCCCAGTCGGCGGGCGAGGCGGCGGTGTCGATACGCACCACGCCATAGGGGCGAATGCCCAGCTCGCGCAGAGTTTGGCCGATCTTGCACGCTTTGCGGATGGCCGTCAGGAAGTTTTGCTTCTGGGCGTCGGTGCCCATCGCTGAGCCGTCGAACCAGACCGGCGCGACCACCGAGCCGACGACGAACCCTCTGGCGCGGATCTTGTCGGCGATGCGTTTGATATCGTCGGTCGTACTGTCGATGTTGACGTGGGGGTCGTACAGGAACAGGTCGACGCCGTCGAACGTGACGCCGTCGACCTCCGCCGCGGCCGTCAGGTCGAGCATGGTGTCGAGGTCGATCGTCGGCTCGGCGTCGGGCGAGCCTTTGCCGACCAGTCCAGGCCACATGGCGTTATGAAGCTTGGGATAGGTGTTCACATGCTCGGCCATCGGAGAGGGTCCTCGTAGGGTGGGCACCGCCCACCATCTTCAAAAGGGTCGATGGGTGGGCGATGCCCACCCCACGGAAGAATCATGGTGGGCGATGCCCATCCTGCGGGGTTGTCAAACCTTGCGGTGGTCGCCCACCTTGGGGGTTTTCTTGTGGGTGTCGGGTCCGAAATAGCGGAGGCTGACAAATGGCTCGGTGCCGGTGTTCTCGAAGGTCACCCCATCGGCGGCGCGGCGTGCGGTGACGAACACCTCGTCGCTGGTGATCTCGCCGAACCGGATGAAGTTCGGACTATCGACGGCCGTGCCGCCGATCGAGCCGCAGCCCTGGACGACGATCAGGCCGTACGCGCCGGGGTCCTTGATCGTCACGCTCTGCCCAGGCTGCACGGTTAGCTCGCAAGCGCTGAAAAGTTGCTTGCCGTTGATCGTGCCGTAGACAACCCACTTATCCATGTAGCCCGCGCCGTCGTCACCGGTGCGGACGATCGGCTCGATGTAATTGTTCTTATGGAAGTTGGGATCGACGTTCTTGTCCCAGTCGAGCTGGTCGACGATGTAGTCGAGATCCTTATGGTGCTTCTTGGGCACGTCCTTGACGAGCAGCTCCCAGCCCACGCGGCGGCCTTCCACGAGTGACTGATACATCCCGAAAACGTCGGAGCCCCACTGCGGCTCAAAGGTCACCAGCGAGCCGGGTGCGTGCAGCACGCACGGCGGCACCAGCCAGCCGGTGCCGGGCTTGAGGCGGCTGGCCTTGGAGAGGTCCAGAATACCATTGTCGCCCTCGTTCCATCGCTCAAGGCAGCGCCTGAGGTCGGCCTTGGTCGTGCCCGGCTCCAGGCCGAAAAACGTGTACGGGAAATTATTGCCAGTCCAGTTGAGCTGGGGGGGGAAGTAATAGCTCTCCGGCTTCCCTTCCCGGCCCACCTTCTCGGCCTGCTCCTGGCTCTGGTGCATGTGGTGCGGGATCGGCCCGGCGTTGTCGAAAAACTTGCTGTAAACCGGCCATTTCTTGTACGTCGTCCACATCGATTCGCCGATCATCTCGGCGCCGTGAGCGGCGATCGCGTCTTTCAAGGTGAACGCCCGCTTGCCTTTCACCACAACGTAACTCAGACCCTCGTCGGCCGGCGCGCCTTCGTTGGCGGCGGCCGTCGTGCTGCTGAACCAGCGCTCGTCGATACCGCCCCGATGGGTGCCCAGGGCGTAGAGGTCCTGGCGGGCCAGTTTCAGG
>JBGSYY010000458.1:0-3128 GCA_041750675.1 Isosphaeraceae bacterium
CCCGGTGACGCCGGCCGACCTCGCGGCGACGGTCTACCAGGCGCTGGGCATCTCGCCGGAAACGATCTTGCGCGACCCCAACCAGGACCGGCCGTTGTTCCTGGCGGAGGGGACGGCGATTGAGGGGTTGGTGGGGACGGGCGGGTGATTTCGCGGTTCGCGAGGAAGGAGGAGATCGATATGGAAACGCATCGAGGCATCGTGCATGGGAAGGTGATCACCCTGGATCGCGCGCCGGACTTGCCGGACGGGGCGATGGTCGAGATCACGGTTCGGCCGGCGGTGGGTGAGTCGCAAGCCGATGCAATCCGGCGGACGGCGGGGGTGCTGGCAGGGGAAGGCGCGTTTTTTGAGGCCCTGGATCAGATTCGGCGCGAGCGTCGGCAGGATACTCGTGGTGATCTCGAGGAAGTCCCATGAACTTCCTTCTCGACACGGACGTCTGTTCGTTCCACTTACGGGGGTCATCAAAACTGACTCATCGGCTCATCCAGTATTCGGGCCGGGTTGCGATTCCTACGATTGTCCTCGCCGAGCTATACGCTGGCGCTTATATGGGATCGCGTACAAATCAGCTTTTGCACCAGATTGAAGAGTTCGTCGGCGGAATCGAGGTCGTAACCTTCGACACATCCTGCGCAGAGGCTTTCGGCAGACTCCGAGGCGAATTGAAGCGAATAGGAAGGCCTGTACCGAACACGGATTTAATGATTGCCGCAGTCGCGATCGCGCGAGATGCGACGATCGTGACCCATAACCGTGCCGACTATGAGGCCATTCCTGGTCTTCGGATTGAGGATTGGGTTGAGGGATGAGGCGGTAAGCCGGAGCAGGCACCTGCTCTCTTGTTCGGACCTGGCCCCGAGAACTCCAAATGACAGGCCCTTCGCCGTTTGACCTCAGCCCCGCCCCCTCGCCACGATGAGACGCGATTGGGTCTAAAAATCCCCATCCCAGGCAGTGGTGTGAAAAATCGTCCATGAACACTCCAAGGCCTGAGTTGAAAGACCGCTTTCTCGGATGCCTTCTTGGCTGCGCCGTCGGGGATGCCCTGGGAGCTCCCTTCGAGGGATATTGGGACCACCAGTTACCGGGCCGGAAGGCACTCCTTCGGAACTTCGCCGAGGTCGAGGGCTATCCCCGGGGGCAGTACACGGACGATACCCAACTGACGCTCGCCACCATCGAGTCCATCGTCCGTCTAGGTGACCTTGAGCCTGCCGATGTCGCCCGCTCCATCGCGTCTCTCTGGAGGCATGACTCGGTCGTTGGTCCGGGCGGATCCTGTACCCGCGCGGCGACCACCTTCCTCAAAACACGCGACTGGACGACGTGCGGCGCGCCGATCGGGCAGGCCGGCAATGGCACGGCGATGCGGACCGCGGCGCTCGGCCTTTTCTTCCTTCGCGATCCGGAGCGATTGCCCCCGGCGGTCGCCGACATCTCGCGAATCACCCATCAAGATCCGAGGAGCGTGGCCGGCGGCATTGCGATCGCCAAGGCGGCGGCGGGGTGGCACTGGTGAACATAGTTGATGAAAGTGGGTGCCACTGGCTCGGCCAGTGTCTTGGTCTTATCGACGAGTTCTCGGCCAGGCAAGCCACAACGGGCCGTGAATCCCGGGCGGGTGGCCCGGGCAAAGTGAGTCCTCGAACGGTGCCCGGGTGAGTGACGCCCCACACCCGATTTCTCCTTCCAACATTAAAGCGGTATGGCGGGATTTTCCCATCGCAGGCCCCGAAACCGCGCAAAGTCGGCATCGCATGAGACGAGGGTCGCGCCATGGGCGATCGCGAGCGATGCCAGGTGGGCGTCGGTAGTCAGATTACCAGCCGTGCCGGTTTCAGAAATCAGGGCTCGCAGGATCAACCAATGCTCTTCCGTCTCGGTGACGACGCGCGTGTTGACGTGATTCACCCAGAGATCGACGCATTCAAGCGCCTCTTCGAGGGTAAGCGGTGTCGGGAAGACTCGAGAATTGGTCGCCAGTCTCAAAAAACCCCGAGAGGACGACCCACGCCAGACCGACTGGCTCATCACCTCCAAGAGTGCTTTCCCACCAACGGCGAACAGGCCTGTGATGGACGGAGTCGCGATTGATGGCGTAGAGCAAGATATTGAGAGCGACGAGCTTCACTTGCGCTCCATGAACTTGCGGGTGATCTCGGCATCCTCGTCCGCAGCCGCCAACGCAAGTGCCTTGTCGAGGTTCACACGTGGCACACCCATTGACTTGACGCGTTCCCGATGAGGAGGGCGCTTCATCGGCTTTCCGGCCAGTCCCTGGCGAAGCAGTTGGTTGAAGAGGCGCGAGAGTGAGACCTTCTGCTCGGCCGCGCGGCGGCGTAGCTCACGCATGAGATCATCGTCAATACGAAGCGTCGTTCTCATTTTGGCATCATCGCTTCATCCCGGATGATGTCAAGGCATCTGGCTCTGCCAGTGTCTTCGTTCTTCCACATGTTCTCGGCCAGTGCGTCCCCTGAGACCGTGAATTCCAGGAAGCCATGGCCAGGTCAGGTCCGCTCGCGGGTGGCCGCGTTTGTCCGCAAGTGGGTTGGCGAAGCCACGAGTGCTCTCCCCATCAAGTCCGCCCCGGCCTCGATTCAAACCTCACCCATCCCGAAATCCCCCGATCCGCCCCCCACCTCCCACCGATCCTATCCATGACGCTCTCACCCCTCTCCTCCACACCCGCTCTTTGACAACCCGCCTGCACCCCGCGCCTCCCGCGTCGTCTCAAACGAACCCAGGACCCCCACCCCGGCCCCTCCGAACGCAGCGCACGAATCGAACCCGGCGCGCCCGTTTCTACGCGAACGAACCCGGCGCGCCCGTTTCTGCGCGAACGAACCCAACTCCCCGCCCGCAAACCTTCCCCAGTCCCCGCGACCAGACGTTCGCGCCCCAGATCGTGAGCAACGGTCCCCCGTCCCTTCCCCCGAGGCCGTCAGTCCCTTCCCCCAAACGAACCCGACGCCCCGACAAAAAGAATCCATGAAAGCCGTGTGGCCGTCAGAGACACTGATGGAGTGTTCCGAAACCATCCGCACCCTCTGATTGAGACCACACGGCCATGACTACGATCCTTGGCATCGACCTGGGCAAGTTCAAGAGTGTCTTGTGCG
>JBGSYY010000459.1:0-4240 GCA_041750675.1 Isosphaeraceae bacterium
CTGGAGCGGCGCACGGTCGAGCGCACCGTCGCCATCGAGGGGAACCTCAAAGCCTGGGAAGAGGTGACCGTCAGCGCCAAAAAGGGCGGGCGAGTGCTCAAGGTCCGCCATGACATGGGCGACACCGTCGCGCCGGGCGAACTGCTGGTCGAGCTGGACCCGGTCGACTCGCGTTTGCTGGAGAGCCAGGCCGAGGCGCGATATCTGGCCGAGCTCTCGAAACTGGGCATCGAACGCGAGCAGGCCGAGGAATTCATCAAGCTTTATGGGATCTCGGAGGCAATCTATCGAGGCAAGGAAGCCGCCGCGATCATCGAGCGGCTGCCCGCGACCGTGCAGGCCAAGGCGACACTGGACAAGACCGCCAACGAGCTATCGCGACAGGAGGGGCTGTATAACCGGGGCGTCGGCGTGTTGCAGGACTACCAGAACGCGCAGAAGGATGTCGAGGCGGCCACCGGTGCTCTGGGCAACGTGCGGCTGACCGCACAGTCAACGATCGCCAATGCCCTATCGGCCCGTGCGGCGCTGGATATCGCCGAGCAGGATTTGAAGGAGATGACAATCGCCGTACCTCGTCCAGCGGCCGCGCCGGAGGGCGTCGAGGATGTCGCCGAGCTGCACTATGGCATCACCCGGCGCATGGTTCACGAGGGGCAGCGGATCAAGGACGGCGACCCGCTGTTCGAGATGGTGATCGACCATCCGATCCGGCTCTGGGCCAATGTGCCCGAGCGATATCACGCGGATATCGCGCTGGGGCAGACGGTGCGGATCGAGGCGCAATCACGCCCGGGCGAGGTGTTCGAGGGCAAGGTGGCGCGGATCAACCCGGCGGTCGATCCGTTGAGCCGTGCGTTTCAGGTCGAGGCGGTGATTCCCAACCCCGAGCGCAAGCTGAGGCCCGGCGGGTTCGCCAAGGGTCAAATTGTGTTTCGAACCGACGCCGAGTCGGTGGTGGTGCCGCTCGAGGCCGTCTATCGGTTCGCCGGCGTGACCAAGATTTTCCTGATCGAGAATGAACGGGCGACGGGGTATCCCGTGGTGATCGGCCGTGTCACGAAGGGTCAAGCCGAGGTCACGGGCGAGGCCGAGCCGCTGCCCACGACCGGCCAGGTGGTGACAACCGGCCAGACCGTGCTGGCCAAACTGGCCGAGGGAACCCGCGTGATCGTCCGCGATCTCGAATCCGACCCCTCGCCGCCGGCACCCGCCGCCGAGACCACCGCGGCGGCGAGCCATTGAGCAACCCTAAGCACATATTTTGAATTAAACCTCATCACATTTCCCTATCCGCGACCTCCCCGAAGCCACGAGCCGGCCCCCCATGACCATCTCCGAAGTCTGCATCCGGCGTCCCGTCTTCACCTGGGTTCTGGTGATGATCCCGGTCGTGCTGGGAATCGTCTCGTACCAGAGGCTCGGCGTCGACCTGTTCCCCAATGTCGATTTCCCTGTCGCATCGGTCACGACCGTGCTGCCGGGCGCGAGCGTCGAGGAGATGGAAACCTCGGTCACGAAGCCGATCGAGGACATCCTCAACACGATCTCAGGGATCGAGGAATTACGCTCGACGACCAGCGAGGGCGTGTCGATCATCTCGGTCCAGTTCCAGCTTTCCAAGAACGGCGACGTGGGCACCCAGGAAGTGCGCGACAAGATCAGCACGATCCTCTCCGACCTGCCCGAGGGGACCGAGACGCCGATCGTCGACAAGTTCGAGACCGACGCGATGCCGGTCGTCACCCTGGCCGTTTCAGGCCGGCGCGACTTCCGCGAGGTAACGGAGATCGCGCGGCGGCGGATCAAGGAACGTCTGGAGACGGTGGACGGCGTGGGCGCGGTGAGCCTGGCGGGCGGGCGGACGCGGGCGATCAACGTGATCGTCGATACCGAGAAGCTGTCGGCCTACGGCCTGTCGGTCGCCGATGTGGCCGATTCGCTGCGTCGGCAGAACATGGAAGTGCCGGGTGGGCGGCTTGATCAAGGCTCGCGCGAGCTGGTGGTGCGCACCTTGGGACGTGTGAACACGGCGGCCGAGTTCGACAAGCTGATCGTCGCCAAGCGGGGCGATTATCTGGTGCGGGTGCAGGATATCGGCAAGGCCGAGGAAGGGATCGAGGAACCGAGGTCGCAGGCCCGGCTCGACGGCAAAAACGCCGTGAGCCTGGTGATTCAGAAGCAGTCGGGAACGAACACGGTCGAGGTCGCCAATCGCGTGTTCGCACGCCTGGCGGAGATTCAGCCAACCTTGCCGCCCGATGTGACCTATGAGGTGATCCGCGACCAGTCGCGCTTCATCCGGCGGTCGATCGAGGAGGTGCAATTTCACCTGATGCTGGCGGCGGCGCTGGTCTCGGCGACGATCTTGCTGTTCATCCGCGACTGGCGCACGACCTTGATCGCGACCGTGGCCATCCCCACCTCGATCATCCCGACCTTCGCCTTCATGAGCCTGATGGGCTTCACGCTCAACAACATCACGATGCTGGGATTGATTCTCGCCATCGGTATCGTGATCGACGACGCGGTGGTTGTGCACGAGAACATCTTCCGACACATGGAGGAAGATGGCCTCGACGCCATGACCGCCGCGCGGCTGGGCACGAACGAGATCGCGATGGCCGTGCTGGCGACGAGTCTCTCGCTCATTGTCATCTTCGTGCCGATCGCCTTCATGGGCGGCATCGTCGGGCGGTTTTTCTCCAGCTTCGGGCTTACGGTGGCCTTCGCCGTCGCCATGAGTCTGTTCGTCTCGTTCACCCTCACGCCGATGCTGTGCAGCCGGTTCCTCAAGCTGGAGCCGAAGCATGTCGGAGCCAACGGCCAGCACGCGGTAGCCAAGAGCAAGTCAGGCTTTGTTTATCAGATCATGGATCGGCTGTATGGACTGACGCTCCACGGCGCGTTGCGGTTCAAGCCGATCGTCATTGTGTTGACGCTCCTGGTCATCGGCTCGACCGTGCCGATCGGCCAGGTGATGGGCCTGTCGCTCATACCCCGCGACGACCAGAGCGAGTTTGAGATCAGCCTGCTCGCGCCCGAAGGCTATACGCTGGAGCAGACCGACAAGGTGGCCCGCGACCTGGAGAGCCGCCTGTGGGGCTTGCGCGGCACGGCGCACGTGTTTTCGACCATCGGCTCGATCTCCGGCGGACGGCAGGCGAAGGGTCAGGGTGATGTCACTCGGGCGACGATCTATGTCCGCCTCAAGGAGCTTGAGCAGCGTGATTACACGCAGTTCGCCGTGCAGCAGGAGGCCCGCACCTTGCTTGCGGATTACCCCGACCTGCGGGCCTCGGTCAACGACGTCTCCGCCTTCCAGGGCGGCCGACGCCCCCAGATCTTCCAGATGAACCTCTCCGGCCCCGACCTCAACAAGCTGTCGGAATACGCCGACGGCCTGAAGGACGGATTGGCCAAGGCCGGCGGCATGTCCGACCTCGACACCACGCTCTCGCTTCGCAAGCCCGAGGTTCAGGTTGAGATCGACCGCGAGGCCGCAAGTGACCTGGGCGTGCAGGTGGCGACAATCGCCGACAGTCTCCGCATCCTCGTCGGCGGGATGCCGATCACCAACTTCCGCGACGCCGGCGAGCAATATGACGTGTGGCTTCGCGCGGCGGCCTTCGATCGCTCAACGTTGTCGGACCTGGAGCAGATGACCTTGCCCTCGCAGAAGGCGGGGTTGGTGAAGCTGGCGAGTGTCGCCCGGTTGAAGGAGGAGCGCGGGCCGACCGAGATCGAGCGCCTGGGCCGGCAGCGAATCGTGACCGTTTTGGGCAACCCCGAGGGAATCGCCCTGGGCGAGGCCGTGAACCGCGCGACCAAGGTGCTCGACGGCATGGACCTGCCCCCCGGATACGGCTACGAGGTCAGTGGTCAGGCGAAGACCCTGGGCGAGACGGGTTATTACTTCATGATCGCCTTCGCGCTTTCGATTGCTTTCATGTATCTCATTCTCGCCGCTCAGTTTGAGAGCTGGGGCCAGCCGATCTCGATCTTGATGGCCCTGCCGGTGACGGTTCCGTTCGGGATGTTGTCGCTGGTTTTGTTCAAGACGCCGATGGATATTTATGCGATGTTCGGTTTGTTCATGCTGGTGGGCATCGTCAAGAAGAACGGCATCTTGCAGGTGGACAAGACCAACCAGAACCGCGCCGCGGGGATGCCCAGGCGCGAGGCGATCATGAAGTAATAACCCGTCTCGCCCAGGGTCTTCGCCTGACCACTGACCTCG
>JBGSYY010000460.1:0-1696 GCA_041750675.1 Isosphaeraceae bacterium
CCAGCCCACACGATCTCCTCCCAATCGAGCGTGCCAGAGGCCGAAGCCGCGAGTCGGGATGACATCAAAGGCGAGACGGCCATTGTCGACTCGCAAAAGCTCGACGCCCGCGCGCCGACCCCCGCGTAGAGTCTCGCTCGCGATCGACCAGCCCGCCCCCGGCGTGCTCCGCTCGCCCGCCCGGAGGTGGAAATCCCGGGAAACTGTATCGGTTTCGACATCGAGCAGTGTGTAAGAAGGCATCCGTGTAGGCTCCCGCGACGAACGAAGTCGATTGATCGAGAAGGATACGACCCCGCGGCGCGGCTTGCCAGAGCCAGCAATCTCTTTGACTCGCCCGGAGCGCCCTCGGTAGTGTGATCCGAACACCGGTCGTTTCCGATATGCCAACCGGCCGGCTTACGTTCGTCCGCTGTGAACCCCGACCTCTCCCGGAGGGCCTGCGATGACGCCTTTCGACGATCTCCACGCCATCGGCCACGACCGCTGCCTCGACCTCTCGCGCCGGGATCTACTCCGCCGTTCCGGCGCGGCCCTGGCAGCGGTACCCATTCTCCGACCGGCCTTGAAGGCATTCCACCGCGACGACAGCGTCGGCCCCAAGCGCACTGATCCTTCGGAAACTGCCGTCGCTCGGTTCTTCAAGACTCTGAGCGACGAGCAGCGTAAAACGATTTGCTTTCCTTTCGACCACGCCAAGCGCTCCCAGGTCAACAACAACTGGGCAATCGTCAAGCCGACGATCAGCGACATGTCCAAGGAACAGCAGGCCCTTTGTCAGGAGATCATGAAGGGCCTGTGCAGCGAAGACGGCTACGAGCGGTTCATGCGGCAGATGGAGGCCGACTACGGCGGATTCGACGCCTATCACGTCGCCGTCTTCGGCGAACCGGGCACCGAGCAGCCGTTCGAGTGGGTGCTGAGCGGCCGGCACGACACCCTCCGCGCCGATGGCAACAGCGTCGAAGGCGTCGCCTTTGGCGGCCCGATCTTCTACGGTCACGACGCGACCGGCACCGGCAATGACGATGCCGCGCACACCGACAATGTCTGGTGGTACCAGGGCGTCCAGGCCAACAAGATATTCGCCACGCTCGACGATACCCAGAAAGCTCGCGCCCTCCGTGACAAACGCGAGCCGGATGCCCCCCGAACCATCCGCCTCAAGGGCGAGGAGATCACCGACGCACCCGGCTTGCCGGTCGCTGAGCTAGACGGTCAGCAAAAGGAGATGGTCCGAAAGCTGCTGGCCGACATGCTTACCCCGTTCCGCGCCGTCGATGCCGAGGAAGTGCAGACATGCCTGCGCGAGTCGGGCGGACCCGACGCCCTGCGGCTTACTTATTTCAAGGACGGCGACATCGGCGACGACGGCATCTGGGACATCTGGAAACTCGAAGGCCCGGCGTTCTCGTGGTACTTCCACGGCTCGCCCCACGTCCACACGTGGCTCCATGTCGCCCGCGCCGCCGAGTACCAGCGCCCGGCCGAGGGCTGATCGCCGATTCAGAAATACTCGACGAGCTCACGGGGCCGGATGCCGAACGGCGTCCGTCCCCGTTCGGCTCTCCCTGCCGCCTCGCAGCAACCGCAGCGCATTGGCGACTACCACCAAGCTCACTCCGAGGTCGGCCAGGATCGCCGTCCACAGGTTGGCCCAGCCGACGATCGCCAGCGCCAGAAAAATCAGCTTGGC
>JBGSYY010000461.1:0-4853 GCA_041750675.1 Isosphaeraceae bacterium
CGGCGGTGCGGGTGCTGGCCTTGGGGCTGTCGCTGGTGACGTTGCCGGCGCTGGTGGGCTGGCTGTGGCTGGGGTGGCCGGCGTGGCCGTTTTTGGTATTGGGCGCGATCGAAGCCGGTGTGGCTGTCTTCTACTTTTCGAGGGTGAGAGAATCGCTGGGGCATGTTGAGGAGCGGGCTGAGGAGCTGGAGCGGCTGTCGGGATTGCTGGCGCGGTTGGAGCGGGAGTCGTTTCGCTCGCCGATGCTGGAGAGGGCGCGGGCGGCGCTGTTCGCGGATGGGTTCGCGGCGTCGCGTGAGATTGGCCGGCTGGTGCGGACGGTGGCGACGTTGAATGCGAGGCGTAACTTGCTGCTCGCGCCGATCAGTCCGTTCCTGTTGTGGGGGACTCAGGCCGCGTTTGCGATTGAGGAGTGGCGGGGTCGGGCGGGGCCGGCGATAGGGGGGTGGCTGCGGGCGCTGGGGGAGATCGAGGCGCTGGCGTCGCTGGCGGCGTTTGCTTACGAGAATCCGGGGGATGGGTTTCCCGAGATTGTGGATACCTCGGAGACGGCGTTGTTCGAGGCTCAATCGCTGGCGCATCCGCTGTTGCCGACGGGTCGGGTGGTGGCGAACGACGTGCGGCTGGGTGGGAGTGGCGAGGGCGCGGGGCCGCGTGTGTTGATCGTGAGCGGGTCGAACATGTCGGGCAAGAGCACCTTGTTGCGGGCGGTGGGGTCGGCGGTGGTGCTGGGGCTGGCGGGGGGAGTGGTGCGGGCGTCGGGGTTGCGGATGTCGCCTCTGGCGGTGGGTGCGACGTTGCGGATTCAAGATTCGTTGCAGGCGGGGCGGTCGCGGTTTTTCGCGGAGATATTGCGGCTGCGGATGTTGCTGGATCGGGCGGGCGGTTCACCCCCCCTGCTCTTTTTGCTGGATGAGGTGCTGGCGGGAACGAACTCGCACGACCGGCGGATTGGGGCGGAGGCGGTGATTCGGGGGTTGGCCGAGCGAGGGGCGATTGGTCTGGCGACGACGCATGACCTGACGCTGGCGGAGATTGCCTCGGCGCGGCCGGAGACATTTACGAATGTGCATTTCGCCGATCGGTTTGAGAATGGTTCTCTGGTGTTCGACTACCGGATGCAGCCGGGGGTGGTGGAGCATTCGAACGCACTGGAGTTGATGCGGTCGATCGGGTTGGAGGTGTGAGGCGGATTGGCAAGCAGGTCGACGAGGGCGAGGATTTGTCTACAAGAATAGTGTGTGAAGTGAGGGCAATCGTTGGTTATCGGCGGGCAATTCGTCATGCGACCTGAACCGATTTCGGCTGGTCCTGGGCAAGAATCGGTGTGGGATTATCCCCGGCCGCCTCGGATCGAGGCGTGTGAACGGTTAATCCAGATTGATTTTGGGGGGGAGCGGATCGTCGAATCGCAGCGTTCGTTTCGCGTCCTGGAGACGTCGCATCCGCCGGTGTACTACATCCATCCCGACGACATTCGGGTGGGGGTGCTGGTGCCGCAGTCGCGCAGTTCGTTTTGCGAGTGGAAGGGGCGAGCACGGTATTTTGACGTGGTGACGGGTGGGCATCGCGCGGCGGCGGCGGCGTGGGCGTATCCGGTGCCGACCGGGCCGAGCGCGTGCTTGCGAGATCATGTGGCGTTTTATGCCGGGCGGATGGACGCGTGTTTCGTGGATGGCGAACGAGTTACTCCGCAACCTGGGGAATTTTACGGGGGCTGGATCACGTCGGACGTGGTGGGGCCGTTCAAGGGGGTGCCGGGGAGCATGGGATGGTAGGCGTGTGGTGGAAGTGGCTTGACGGCTTTGGGCCTGGCGGAGGATGCTCGACGCTTTGAGACGACACGATCGGCCGAGATCGGCCGGTTTCCTGGGGAGCGATCCCGGAGCATGGCGCAGAAACTCATCATGGACGGAACGCTGGGCATTGAGGGGTTGGAATCGGCGCGGTCGATTCACAGGAACTTGCCGCGGGCGATGCTGGTTGAGCATGCGTTAAGGCGTGGCGAGGGATTGCTGACGCATCAGGGCGCGCTGGTGTTTGAAACGGGAAAATACACGGGGCGATCGCCGCAAGACAAGTTCATCGTGCGAGAGCCTTCGTGTGAGGCGGAGATTGACTGGGGGCGGGTGAATCAGCCCTTCGAGCCGTCGGCGTACGACGCTCTGGAGAAGCGAGTGATCACGCATCTGGCGGATCGCGAGCTGTTTGTCGAGGACGCTTACGCGGGGACGGACCCCGAGCATCGATTGGCGATCCGGGTGATCTGCGAGCGGGCGTACCACGCGCTGTTTTCACGGCAATTGTTCGTGCAGCCGACGTTGGATGAGCTGGGGCAGCACCAACCGGGGCTGACGATTCTGGCGGCCCCGGACTTTCAGGCGGTACCGGAGCGAGACGGGACGCGTAGTGAGGTGTTCATCATCGCGAACTTTGCGAAGCGGCGAGTGCTGATTGGTGGGACGCTGTACGCGGGTGAGATCAAGAAGAGCGTTTTCAGCGTACTGAACACGGTGTTGCCGAGGCAAAACGTGATGCCGATGCACTGCTCGGCAAACGTCGGGGCGCGGGGGGAAGTGGCGGTTTTCTTTGGATTGTCGGGGACGGGTAAGACGACGCTGTCGGCCGATCCACTGAGGCATTTGATCGGCGACGACGAGCATGGCTGGGGCGACAACGGGGTTTTTAACTTCGAGGGCGGCTGCTATGCGAAGTGCATCCGGCTGAATCGCCTGAACGAGCCGGAGATTTACCAGGCGATCCGGTTCGGGACTGTGCTGGAGAACGTGGTGGTCGATCCCGAGACGCGGGTGCCGGACTTCGCCGACGCGTCGCTGACGGAGAATACGCGGGCCGCGTATCCGATCGAGTTTATTCCGAACTTTGTGCCGGGGTCGCGGGGTGGGCATCCTGAGCAGATCGTGTTCTTGACCTGCGACGCATTCGGCGTGCTGCCGCCGGTGGCGCGGCTGCGACCGGAGCAGGCGATGTATCACTTCCTATCAGGCTATACGGCGCGAGTGGCGGGGACGGAGCGTGGTCTGGGCGCGGAGCCTGAGGCGGTTTTCAGCACCTGCTTCGGTGCGCCGTTCATGACTCTGCCGCCGAGGCGCTATGCGGACATGCTGGGCGCGCGGATGCGCCAGCATCACGCGGGAGCCTGGCTGGTGAACACGGGGTGGGTCGGTGGACCGTACGGGGTGGGACAGCGGATCAGCCTGAGCTATAGCCGGACGCTGGTGGAGGCGATCTTGACCGGCGAACTGCGTGGCGCACCATTCGCGACCGATCCGATTTTCGGCCTGGATTATCCGACACGGTGCCCGAACGTGCCGGACTCGCTGCTCAACGCGCGAGGGTTGTGGCCTGATCCGGAAGCCTATGACGAGCGTGCCCGCCATTTGGCACGGTTGTTCCACGCGAACTTCGAGCGGTTCAGCAAGGCCGATCCGGCGATTCGCGAGGCTGGGCCGCGTGTGCATTGAGGATCGGCTTGGGGAGCCAGTTCGTCGAAGACATCGCAGAGGGCGTGGGCGGCGGCGTTCCAGGTGAAGAGACGTGAACGCTGGAGCGCTTGAGCGGCGAGGTCGGCACGTGTGGCGTCGTCGTTGAGGATCTGGCGAAGAGCTGTGACGATTGTGTCGATGTCATTGGGGTCGAAATAGAGGCCGGCGGGTCCGACGACCTCGGGCATGGAGGCGGCGCGGCTGCAGGTGACGGGGGTTCCGCAGGCCATTGCCTCGATGGCGGTGAGGCCGAAACCCTCGATGAGCGAGGGCAACGCGAGAGCGCGAGCGCGTGCGTAGAGGATGCGGAGGTCGGGGTCGGCGACGTAGCCGGTCCAGACGACGCGGGAGTCGAGATTGAGCTGGGTGATCAGCGCGCGAAGCTCGGGGACGTGGGTGTTGAAAACATCGTTGAGGTCGCCGGCGAGGACGAGCAGTGTGGAGGGATCGGAAGCGCGTGCGAAGGCTTGGATCAAGCTGGGGAGGTTCTTGTGCGGGCTGAAGCCGCCGACGTAGAGCAGATAGGGGCGGCGGGGGTCGAGTCGGAAGCGGCTGAGCAAGGTTTTGGTGGCGGCGGCCTGCTCGTGGGCTTCGAGGGGGCGAAAGACGGCGGAGGCGGCTTCGGGGAGGAGTCGGATTCGATCCTCACGAACACCGTAATAATGAATTATATCATGTTTTGACGAATGTGAAAGTGTGACGATGCGAGTAGCAAGGGTGACGGCATAGCGTTCCTTGAGGGTCCAGGCGAGACGGCCACGGCCATCGCGGAAGATCAGATCGGGATGCGAAAGGGGCATGGTATCGTGGACGGTGGCGATGAGGCGAGGGACGTTCCAGACGGGAAAGGCGCTGTAGGTTGAAGGGAGGTAGAGGGCGTCGAGCTGGGCGGCGGCGGCGGCGTGGCCCATTGCCAGGAGGTCGCGCAGGTCACGGCGGCCGTCGGCAGAGGCGGCCTGGCTGGGCGACCGGCGGACGGGGACGATGATCGACTCGAACCGCGCGGGGATGGCGACCGAGCCCTGGGCCATGGAATGGTCGTCGATGAGGACGAGTAGCTCGTGGCGCATGGGGGATGCAGCCAGAGCGGTGAGCAGCTCGCGAGTGAATCGGCCGAAGCCGCGTCGATTGGCAAGGCAGGTGCCGTCGAAGCCGATGCGCATGGGCGGTGTGTTTCCGGGGTGAGTGGAGGACCGGGGGGTGGGCGAAGCTCCGAAGAGGGAGGTGGGCGATGCCCACCCTACGGGGTTCGGACGCGACGGGGTCGGGTCGTGGTGTGGGGCGTGGAGAGGGATCGACGGGTGAGGCGGAGGGTTTCGAGGATGGGGTGGACGTCGATCGAGGTGT
>JBGSYY010000462.1:0-3752 GCA_041750675.1 Isosphaeraceae bacterium
TCCAGCACGCGGCCCAGAATCGGCTCACGCCGGCGGAGAACCTCGCGGCCCAGGGGCGTGACGCTCAGCGTGTTGAATGGTGGCTCGCTCGTCGCTAGCAAACCCTTGGCTGTGAGTTGCCGCCCCAGGTGCATCCACTGCTTGCGGTCCAGCTCGCGGCCGATGCCGTGGGTCGAGATCTGATCATGTCCATATTGAATGATCTTTTCCGAGCGCGATCCAAGCAAGATGTCGGCCACGTGCCCGCCTCCGAACCGCTCCCCGGATCGAATCACGCAGGACAGAAACTTCTGGGCCGGCACCGTGATGTCAACCTCCGGCCGCGCAGGGTCGGTGCAAACGTCGCACATCGGGCAGCCGTCCGATTCGTGCGTCTCACCGAAATATGCGAGCAGCGGCACTCGACGGCAGCCGCTGTCGTGTTCGGCGTAGCGCACCATCGCCTCAAGATGCGCGAGCGCCGCCTTGCGTTCGGTGTCGTCCTTCTGGTCGATGAAATAGCGGATTTTCTGAACGTCGGAGTTGTTATAGAGCAGCAGGCAGTGCGCGGGCAGACTATCGCGGCCGGCCCGGCCGACCTCTTGATAGTAGCTTTCCAGGCTCTTGGGCAGGTCGTGGTGGACGACGAACCGCACGTTCGGCTTGTTGATGCCCATGCCGAAGGCGATGGTGGCGACGATCACCGCCACGTCGTCCTTCACGAACGCATCCTGATTGCCTCGCCTGGTGTCGTCGTCTAGCCCCGCGTGATAGGGCCGCGCGGCATGACCGGCCGCCTGAAGCTGCGCGGCGAGCGTATCGACCTGCTTGCGTGAGAAGGCGTAAACGATCCCCGCCTGCCCCTTGTAGCGTTCCAGAAATTCGAGCAGCTGGCCAATCCCGTCAACCTTCGGATTCACTTCCAGGAACAGGTTTTCGCGGTCGAAGCTGGCGACATACTCGCCGCACTGGCTCAGGTCGAGCGCTGCCTTGATATCTTCACGCACGCGCGGGGTCGCCGTGGCGGTGAGCGCCAGGCAGGGCGTTTTGGGGAACCGCTTGCGGACCTCGCGAAGCTGGCGATACTCGGGACGAAAGTCGTGGCCCCAGTCGGAGATGCAGTGCGCCTCGTCGATCGCCAGGCACGACGGACCAGCCTCCTCGATCAGGTCGAGCGTCCAGGGCATCAGCAGCGTTTCGGGCGCGACGTAGAGCAGCTTGGCGCGGCCCTGGCGCACGTCGTCGGCGTGGGCGCGATACTCGTTGGCGTCGAGCATGCTGTTGAGCTGCACCGCCGGCACCCCGAGGGCGACCATCTGCTCGACCTGGTCCTTCATCAACGCCAGCAAGGGCGAGACAACCACCGTCAGCCCATCAAAGAGCAGCGCGGGCACCTGAAAACAGAGCGATTTCCCGCCCCCGGTCGGCATGATCGCCAGCGCATCGCGGCCATCGAGCAGATCGCCGATGATCTCGCGCTGATGCGGCCGGAACTGGTTGTAGCCGAAGACGTCGTGAAGAACCGATTCCGGAGTGGCGGCTGGCATCGTGGAGAGAGACCGTCCCGGTTTTTTGACTGAATCGTGGAAAGGCCGATCATGAACGTGCGCCCATGTTAACGACGCGTCGGAATCCCGACCAGGGTGGCTGGGGTCTCGTGCTTGCGACCTCGGCGCGAAAGGATGGTCTGGTCGAAGGGTGCGGCGAACATCGACGGAGAGTGAACGCCATGGCGAGGCGCAAGCGGTTTGGCCCATTTCTGATGGTCATCGTCGCGCTGGGTTGCGCCGAGCTGATCGGGCTGGGCGTTTATTACTTTCTCACGCCTTCGATCGGTCGCGCGTGGAATGCGCTCAACCAGGTGCGAAGGTCGTGGGAAGTGAATCAATTGGCCGAGCAACTTAGCGACCCGAACACCGCGCCGCTGGCCGTGCAAAAATTGATCACCTACGGACCGTTGGCCGCCAGCCCCTTGCGGGAGATCCTTCGCACCGGCGGCAGGTGGGAGCGGCTTTTCGTCTTGCGAAATTTGCCGAGCGCCGGGCTGCCCATCGAGCAGGAGATCGACCTCTATCTCGACGGCACGCAGGCACCCGAGGAACGGTCGCGCGCGTTCGCCGCCGGTTACCTGGTGGGTTGTACCCGGCGTAACCCGGACAACACGCCGTTCTCCGCCGCGCAGCTCTTCGATCGGGTCGTCCCGTTGCTGAACGATCATTCGTCCCATGTGCGGATCTATGCGACGGAGATCCTGCTCAACAGTCGCTCGAGCATGCCGCTGACCGAAGAGCGCTGGCGTCGGCTTCTGGACGACCCGAATCCGCTGGTGCGCGTCGGCGCGGCCGGCCACTTGCTTCACTCGGGCGTGCCCACTGAGGAAACCCGAAGGCGCTGCCTGGACATCTTGAGCGCGCTGGAGGGAGATCACGAAGCGCGACTGATAGCCGGCCGCGCGATCGCCACGACCGCGCCGGAACTGAAGCCCGGGGCGGTGAAGCACGCACACGCCTTACTTCAACGGCCCGATTCCCAGGACCGCAACGACGGAGTCTCCATTCTGGCGGAGCTGAGACTGGGGCCTGCCAGCCTGTTTCCCTGGTTGGTGCCTGCTCTCTGGGATTCGCGTTTCGAGACACGTCGACTCGCCGGCATTCTCTTGCTCCAGGCCGATAACCGACTCGCCTGCCTCGTGGGTCCGTCAATGCTGGCCGCACTGCTTGATCCCACAACCAGGGCCGAGGATCGTGAGTCGGCCTGGATTGTGCTGGAGTTTGCTGGATGGGTGAATCCACAAGAACGCAGACTGGCCGCGCTCAAACGGATGGTGAAGCGATTTGATGCAGGCATCGCGTCGCCGGCTCCGTTCAACTCGGCCGCACCGCGTGTGTCGATGCCGAATTGAAATGCCCCGTGGACGGGCGACGATGGTTGGCGGTGATGGATAAGGCAAGGAAGGTTCGCGAGGGCACCACGACGGCTACGGGATGAAGGCTTGCCCAATAAATTGATGCCATTCCCGAGAACCCTGTAACCTCTCCTCCCCGCCATCCGTACTTCCTTGCAAATGACGACTCCCCATCCCTTCGATCAGGTCATGGAACGACTCAGCTCCCGCGTTTACACGCTGGCGCGGTACTCGTTGGGAAGTCCTCAGGATGCCGAGGACGTCACTCAGGAGGTGTTCATCCGTCTCTGGGAAAACTGGGCTTCGATCGACGTCGCTCGTGTCGAAGGGTGGCTGATCCGCGTCACCAGCAACGCCTGCGTCGACTTCCGACGCCAGCGAACTGCTCGGCGGCACGCCCGAGCCGCGCACGCTCTGAGTCAGACTCTCGACGTCACCACGTCGGCCCAGACCGATCCCAGCGCGGCGGTCGAATCGTCCGAGCTGCAATCCCGCGTCGCCGACGCCATCGCTCATCTCAAGGAACCCTACCGGGCCGCGTTGATCCTGAGAGAAATCGAGGGCCTTTCGTATCTCGACATCAGCCTGGCCCTGGATATGTCCATGCCTTCGGTCAAGGTCACGCTCCACCGGGCTCGCGCCCGGCTCACGGAGTTGCTCAAACCCTTGTGCGATGATTCCCAATACTCTTCCGGTCCACAGCGAGAGGCGGGCGAGCGTGTCCACTGATCAGCGTCATCACGGCGAGTGGTCGCTCGAGCAGATCCATGCTCTTCTCGATGGCGACCTCGATCCGTCCCTCGAAGTCTCTCTGCGTAGCCATATCGACGAGTGCGCCGAGTGTCGTGACCGTGCCGCCGCCGCCGAC